>DCGA01000152.1 GCA_002314465.1 bacterium UBA1790
CGCTATCGCGAAGCCCTTTATACGTTTTAGAACGGACGGCCGCCGCCACCACCAGGAGGAGGACCTGAGGGACGCTGACCACCAGGAGGAGGACCCATACGGCCGCCGTCGGGACCGAAGCCTTCGTATGAGTTCTGGTCCTTAGGCTGCTCACCCTTCTTGAAGGTAGTGAACTTGTAGGTGAAAGTGCACATGCCGTAGCGGCCCAACGAGTTGTTGAAAGTATCCTCAATGTAGTTAGCGGTAACGTTGCGGTTGATGCTCTTGGTCTGGCCCAGGATATCATATACCGACAAAGTGACTGCAGCCGAACGGTCGCGCAAGAACTGATAAGCAAGCGAAGCATTCCATCTCCACTGCTTGGTATCGTAACCAGCCGAGTAACCGCTGGTAGCACTGAAACTGACGTCGGTGCTTATCACGAGGCCGAAGAGTGACGACCACTGGCCGTTGAACATACCGCCGTAGGTGTGTATGTTGCGATTGCTTGCCACGGTAACCGAGTTGTGGGTGGTCTGATAACCGTAACGCGGACGAATCTCAAGGTCGAACTGGTCGTTGCGGAATGCGAGGCCCGGCGACAGGTTAATCGAGAAGTTACCGCTACGGTTGAGCTGCTCGTTGTTGTAACCCTGTGTCTGATTGTAACGCATGAAAGTGTGCGACGAGAAGTACCATGTCTTGCTTGCACCGAAGGGCAGGCTCACCATGTTCATGAGCATTGCGTTCCACACGCCGTTCACGTTCTCGTAGGTTGTGGTGCGACCACCGGTAGTCGGGTCAAACGTAACCTTGTTGATGATGCTGTTCTGTGTCCAGTCGGCATTAAGGTTGAGCATGAAACTACGCTGGCGTCCCTGTGCGAAATCGCTGAATCGCATGTTGAAACGATGAGCGAATGAAGGCTTCAACTCGGGATTACCGATAACGATGTTCAGCGGGTTGCTCTCGTCGGCCACAGGCTGCAACTGTGTCAGCGACGGCTGGTTGCTGCGCATGCGGTAGTTGATGTTGAGGTTACGCGTCTTGGTGAACTTGTAGTTGAAGCGGGCAAAGGGTGCCACTGTCCAAACCCAGCGCGAAGCGATGTTGCGGTCGGGATTGATAAGGTCCTTGCTGCTCGACATCGCGTTGTTAACCGAAGCACCGATGTTGAGGTTGTACATCTTGTGATTCTTGCGGAAACCTATCTCAAGGTGCTGGTTGAGCGAGTTGTTGCGGAATCGGTTGCTCAGTCCCTCGTTGAAGATGCGCTCAATCTCATCGCCAAGTTCATAGTCAAGGATATTACTCAGCATGGGCAGGTCGGTAAGCACTTCACTGCCATAGTTCTCGGCAACGGCCTGGCGCACATTGGGGTCATAGGCCACATTGAAGATGCTGCGCGAATAACTGTCGAGGGTTAACGCGGGAGCGGGAGTCACGCCACCGTTTCTCACGATGTCATACACCATCTTGTCGGCAGTGCTGTGGCGGTAGTTTCCGCCGTAAGAAATCTGCAGGAAGTTGGCGTTCTTGATGTCACCCAAGGGCTCGGTCCACGACAGACGGCCGTTCACGCCGTTGGTGATGCGTTTCTGGTCATATACCTGGTCGATGGTCTCGTCGGGATCTTCCTTGAGGTAATACTTGTTGTGGGTATAGGTCGTTCCGTCCTCGTCCACATTGCTGTAACTGTAGCGCGCAAAGACGCTGAACGAACGGCCGGGATGTGACTTAAACTTGTGGTTGTAGACAACCTGGCCGCCAAACTCATAACTCTTGCCGTCGTTGTGGCCGGTACTTACCGACTTGTTCACCGCTGTGCGGGCTGCATCGCCGGCGCGGGTAACCGACGAGTCGTTCTTCTCGCTGTTGCTGAAGTTCATCGAGAAGTTGGGGCGAATCTCAAGGGTGTTGCATGAGTCAAGTTCCCACTTGAGGCGGAAGTCGCCGCGGAAGTTGTTGCCGCTGTTCTGCGAGCGCGACTCGCTGTCATAGTAACTGGTGCTGTCGGTAAACAAGTACTGACGGCTGGTGAGGTTATACACCTCGCGCTTGCTGTGGGTGTAGAGCAGGTTACCGCCAGCGCGGAACTTCTCGCTGTCATTGGTGCCCACATTGAAGTTGAAACCTATGTTCTGCGATGTGGTGATGCCGTTGTTGCCGCCAAACATACGCTGGAAGCGCGACGCACCGCCATCGGTAAAGTTCATGCTATTCACATTGTTGCCGCCACCTGTGATGGTATACTGGTTTCCGTTGTTGAAGTAATTGGCTATCACACTGCCGGTGTAGCGATTGTCGGTACCATAACCAGCATTGACGGTGCCAAACCAACCGTTGTTCATACCCTTCTTCACGGTAAGGTTGATTACGGTCTCGTCTTCGCCGTCATCCACACCGGTGAGGCGCGCAAGGTCACTCTTGCGGTCTATCACCTGCAACTTGTTCACCATGTTGGCGGGAAGGTTCTTCGAAGCCATCTTGGGGTCGTCGGCAAAGAACTCCTTGCCGTCGACAAGGATTTTCTTGACCTCCTTGCCGTTGGCGGTAATCTTACCGTCCGAACCCACCTCCACGCCGGGAAGGCGCTTGAGCAGATCCTCGACCACCGCATTGGCCTGGGTCTTGTAAGTATCGGCGTTATACTCAATGGTATCTTCCTTCACTGTGATGGGGGTCTTCACGCCCACTACCACAGCCTCCTTGAGCATGACGGTGTTGGGGTTCATCTTGATGACACCCAAGTTTACGTTACGCCCGTCGGCGCCCACGCTCACATGCTTAATCTCGTCCTTATAACCCACGTAACTCAGTTTGAGCACATATTTGCCCGATGCGATGCCCTTGAGGTCAAACACACCGTTGGCATCGGTCATCGTACCCTTCACCAGGGTACTGTCCTTTGTAGGCTTGAGCAAGCGCACCGATGCGCCTATCAGAGCCGTCGTGTCGGTGGCATCAAGCAATATACCGTTTACTACAGCCGCGTGTGACGAAACCGTAGCGAGCAGTGCCACTAATACAAATAAAAGGTTTCTCATTATCTTGTAATTATTATTTTCTATTTTTAGAATACAAAGGTAACTCCATTTTTTCGGTTATACCAAATTTATCTACCTTTGCGCTATATTTATAGACAAATGGACACTCAATTAGTTAATCTCCCACACCCACCTTTATTCTTTTTTAACTCTCTCGCCCACACCGGCCCTTATATCCTTATGTCTAAATTAACCACAGATTTAGCAGATTAAACAAATTAAATATAGTCTTTATGTCCTTTTAGTCTAAAAAGTCTGCGAGTTTTGCGAGAGGCCGTAACCATCATCGCGAAGCACAAAAAATATCTGTGAGATCCGAGAGATCCGTGTGAGGCCAATCCCCATCGCAAAGCACAAAAACCATCTGCGAGTTTTGCGAGTTCTGCGAGAGGACGTAACCATCATCGCGAAGCCTTATAGTCTTTTTGTCCTTTTAGTCTAAAAACATTCAGTATATAAAAAACAAATACCGGCGGCCCTTGCAGGTCACCGGTATCGTGGGTAGAGATGGATTCGAACCACCGAAGTCGAGAGACAGCAGATTTACAGTCTGCCCCATTTGGCCACTCTGGAATCTACCCGCTTTCTTAAAAAGCGTTGCAAAGGTAAGAGTTTTTTTTGAATACAACAAAAAAAATGTGTATTTTTGCGTAAAATTTAGAGAATTTTCCTCTAAAGGAGGCAAAACCATATGATATTAAACAGTATTTCCATCCTAAACTATAAGAACATCGCCGAGGCGCGCCTTGAGTTTTCGCCCAACGTAAACTGCCTTATCGGCGACAACGGAATGGGCAAGACCAATATCCTCGATGCGGTGTATTACCTGAGCTTCTGCAAGAGTTACATCAACCAGAGCGACTCGTCGGTGATGCGCCACGGCGAGACCTACATGATGCTGCAGGGCAAGTACACCCGTCGCGACGTGCAGGAAGACATCTCGCTGTCGCTGCAGCGCGGCAAGCGCAAGGTGGTGCGCCGCTCGGGCAAGGAATACCAGCGACTGAGCCAGCACATAGGTCTGCTGCCGCTCGTCATGATTTCGCCCATGGATTGGGACCTCATCAGGGGTGCCGGCGAGGAACGACGACGCTTCATGGACCAGATTATCTCGCAAGGCGACAAGGACTATCTCGATGCCCTCATTCGCTACGGCAAGGCAGTGGAACAGCGCAACTCCATGATCAAACAGGGTTTCAACGACCCCTTGCTCTACGAGACCGTAGAGGATGTGATGTGCGAGAGCGCACAACGCGTATACGCGGCACGCAAGGCGTGGGTGGAGCAGTTTACCCCCACCTTCATGCACTACTACAACGCGGTGGCGGGCGACGGCGAACAGGTGAGCCTGCAATACGAAAGCCACCTCAACGAGGCTTCGATGAAAGAAGTGCTTGCGGCATGCCGCGAGCGCGACATGATCCTGGGGTACACCAGCCGAGGCGTGCACCGCGACGACCTGGAACTACTGCTGGGCGAGCACAGCATGCGACGCACCGGTTCGCAGGGTCAGTGCAAGACCTACACCATAGCCCTGCGCATGGCACAGTACGACTTCCTGCGCGAGGCAAGCCCCACGACGCCCATCCTGCTGCTCGACGACATCTTTGACAAACTCGACGCACACCGCGTGGAACGCATCGTCGACGTGGTATCGAGCGACCGATTCGGACAAATATTCATCACCGACACTAACCGCACCCACCTCGACGAGATAATGCAGCGCATCGATGGCGACCACTGCATGTTCACCGTGCGCGACGGCGAGGTAGTGGCCGATAGCAAGTAACGCATAACCCCTTAATATAAAACCGCAATGAAGAAAACACAAGCCAAGCAGATAGGCGATATCGTTCAGGAATACCTCAAGAAGGAGAACCTCGACAGCGCACTCGACGAGCACCGTGCCAGCGCACTGTGGCCGCAGGTCGTGGGCCAGGGCATCAACCGATACACCGTTACCCGATGGGTGAAGGACGGCGTGATGCATGTGCAGATATCGAGCGCTCCGCTTCGCAACGAACTCATGCTCAACCGCTCGCGCGTCATAGCGCTCATCAACGAAGCCCTGGGCCGCGAGGTTATCCACGAGATAGTATTTTATTGAAAACAACGACAATGGACAACAACGATAACAACAAGCCCCGCCACGGCAGTGTAGTGGCTACACACCCTTTCTACTGCATCACGCCGGTGCAACTGCGATTCAGCGACATCGACATGCTGGGTCACGTCAACAACTCTCGATACTTCGAACTCTTTGACATCGCCAAGAACGACTACTTTACCCGTGTAGCCGGCGGCAACATCGTGTGGCAACGCCCGCCGGTGATGATTGCCAACATCAACTGCGACTACCTGAGCCAAACGACCCTCAACGAACCCGTAGAGGTCCTCACACAGGTCGACCACATAGGCGACAAGAGTTTCGTGCTCATACAGCAACTCGTCAACAGCGACACCCGCGAGGTGAAATGCTCATGTGCCGCAACCATGGTCAACTTCGACGTGCAGGCTCGCATCCCGGCACGCGTGAGCGACGAGTGGCGACAGGCAATCGCAGCCTTTGAGCATCGCGACATGGAGTAAGGCTCTCGTGCACCGCGTGTAGTCCACGTTAACGGGCCCCAGTGGGCGACGGTTCCTCCGTCGCCATGTTCTGCCCCTTGTCCCTCTGTAGTGGCGGTCTCAACTTCAGGCCATGCCACCCATCAAACCGTATGAGAAATTTTTAATTATTTAAATTTCCTTCAGTACAAAAAAAGTAGTACCTTTGCACTATGGATGTGAAGCAAAAAATGAAAGAGATTCTGGAGGCCGAGAGCAAGGCCATCCAGGCTATTCCCGTGACCGATGACTACGACCGCGCAGTACAACTTATTGTAGAACACGTGCACAACGGTTGTGGCAAACTGGTTACTTCGGGAATGGGCAAGTGCGGCCAGATTGCCGACAACATTGCCACTACTTTTTCTTCTACAGGTATCCCGGCCGTGTTCCTCCACCCCAGCGAGGCACAGCACGGCGACCTGGGTGTGCTGCAGCGCGGCGACGTGATGCTGCTGCTGTCTAACTCGGGGCGCACAAGCGAAATCATCTCGCTGCTCGAGCTGGCTCGCGACCTATATCCCCAACTCAAGTTCATCGTCATCACCGGCAACAAGGACAGCCAGTTGGCACGTCAAGCCGACGTGTGCCTGTGGACCGGCGGCGCTCCCGAGGTGTGTCCCCTGGGACTCACCCCCACCACATCTACCACAATGATGACTGTGATGGGCGACGTGCTCGTGGTCAACACCATGCTCGCAACCGGCTTCACTCGCGAGCAATATGCTCTGCGCCACCACGGTGGCTACCTCGGTGCCAAAGCCAAGGGCAAATAAACAACAACTAAACATCTACACATCTAAACTACATAAGGGAAATAGAAAAATGCGCAAGATTATCACTATAGCCGAGTCGGTACTCGACACCGAGTATCAGGGTGGGCAGCCGCTACGTTCGTTCGTAGGCGGTCGCATCCCTTGCGCCGCAGCGTCACTGGCTCAGGCTGGTGTAGCCACCTTCATGGTGAGCGAGTGCACCACCGATGCCGTGGGCGATATCATCGTCAACTACCTGAGCGACCACAAGGTTAATGTCGACAGCATCGACCGCTATCCCGACGGAGCAACGGCTTTTTCGGCAATTTTCAAGGGTGAAAAGGGCACCGAAAGCATCGTCAACTACGGCAACTACCCCGAAGAGCGCTTCAAGGTGATATGGCCGCGCATCGACAAGGACGACATCGTTATCATCGGTTCGCTCTACTCGGTTGACCTGCCCCAGCGCGCGGGACTGTTCGAGATGGTTTCTTATGCCGTCGAGCGCAAGGCAATCATCATCTATCTGCCAGGTTTCCAGCACGGCATCAACTTCCGCATCACTCGCGTGATGCCCAACATACTCGAGAACCTCGAGGTGTCCGACATCGTCATCGCGCAAGAACAGGATATCAACACCATCTTCCCCGACGAAAGCAGCGAAGAGGCCTACCGCAACCACATAGAGTTCTACTGCAACAACTACCTGCACATCTACCCGGGTACCGTCGTTAAGCGCTATCACAGCACGCCCGGCCCCGAATGTACCTACGAGGGTAACAATTGCACCGACAACTGGTTGGGTTGGCAAGCGGGATTCACTGCCGGCATTGCATTCTCGCTGCTGGCTCAGGGCGTGACCCACGACTCTCTGCCCTCACTGGGCGAGGCGGCATGGCAAGGCATCATCGACGAGGCAATGCAATGGGCACAAGCCTCGACCGGACCCGACAACTGCGTCAACGCCGAGTTTGCCGCAAGCCGTCAGCCGGCTCTCGAGCAAGGTCTGCTCAACTACGAGAAATCCAAAACTGAACAAGAATAAACAACTATAACAGGCAATGAAACCACTGCAACTCACATTTGCGTTCCCGCATCTCAACAACGACATGACCATAGCGCAGGCTCAAATCAAGCGCACTGCCGCAATGCCGTCCACCGAGGGCCTCGCCCCCGATGTTGTTCTCGACATGCGCATGACCTACGCACAGTTTCTCATTGCCGACCACCGCACCGTGCAAGCGTCGCAGGTTATCGACGACATGATTTATAGCGACGAACTGCTGCCCACCATCCCGCCCATCTACAACACATGGCTGTGGGTGGCACGCATGACGCTGCTCGTGGCCGAGGAGTCGTGGGCACTGGCACTGGGTAGTGCCGAGAACGCTCTGCAGCAACTGGCCTCTATCCCCGGCAAGAAGAACGAGGACTACATGGCGCTGCTCGTGGCAATCCTCTACAACCTTGCCGCTGTGCACAATGCCACAGGCGACAACAGCCGCGCATCAAAGGAACTGACCAAGACTCAGCAACTGCTTGAGCGCATGGTCAAGAAGAACGAAGCACGATTCTCGGTAATGCTCCTCCATGCCATCGAGGCTTCAACCGATATCATCAGTTCGCGCACCAAGCAGATGAACGTCCTCGCACACTACCAGACTATCATCGATGCCAATACACTCATGCTGGGCACAGGTAGCGAGGCCGACACACGCCGCGCGCTCAACGAACTCGTCGACACCCTGCGCAAGGAAGGCGAGATAATGCTCGAGATGGGCAACGGGCGAAACGCCGTCAAGTACTACACCAAGGCTCTGCGTTACCAGAAGAAACTCAACGAACCCCTCGGGCAGCGAGACCTCACACTCAGTATAGGCCTTGCACGCGCACTCATGCGCCTCATCAACCGACGCGCAGCAGCCGAGCAACTCCTCAACTCGCTCCTGCCCCTGGCACGCAAACTCGGCGCATCCAACGAGATTATCGAAATCGAAAACCTCCTCTCGAGCAAAACACGCAACTTCAACATCATGACCCTCCTCAAGGGCATCTTCTAACACCTATTATAATAGGTACACGCGACAAGACGTTGAAACGACTTCTCATAATAATATCCATAGCCGTAACCCTGGCCACACTGATGGTTCTCGCAAGCTGGAAGCCATCACAGCGCTACGATGCCGACCTCATGACGGCCTATCAACGCCTGGAGCAGATGCCGCTGCCTCTCCTCGACAGTATTGCCGAGGCCTATTTCTATGGAGGTCTGCACGATAGCGCCTACGTGTGCTACCGCATCATTGAAGCCAAGGACGAAAGCGTGGAAGATAATATCGCCAGTATAGGACACGCCAAGACCTGCATTGGAATACTTGACTTTGAAATATACAACGAATACAACAAAGCCAACACACAACTGCTCGAGGCCGAAAACTTCGCCAAGCAACACAACCTTTCCCAAGAGTTCCCCTACATTTACCTCACGATGGCCGATGTGCAATTTGAAAGCAATGTGCTCAAAGACTATAAATTTTCTCCCGAAATTTTCAAGTCGCTGCAAAGGGCGTTTGACTGTGCAATAAGCCATAGCGACCTTTACATCGCAAGCATTGCATTCAACAACCTGGCCAGCGCAGCCGTAAAGTACAACATGGTACAGCAGTTTGAACCAAACATTGCACGCTACAAGCAGGCTCTCGTCGCATACTCTAACACTCCCGGGAAACGTGATGCTTCGCCACGAGACAGCATGATCATGGCCGACTACAACATTGCACTCGCCGACGCAATGTCACACTACTACCATGGCGAGTACGGAGAGGCGGTAAAGGCGTTCGACCAGATGAGAGGGCACATACTGAAAAAATCACAAGTTAGTAGGGCAAACTTTGAGGTATGCATCTCTTTGTTCAAGTACAATGCACACAGGAAACTCAACGACAATGCGGCTGCACTTGCCGACCTTGACGAAATCGAAGCTATAGCCACCAATGACCTGCTCATGCTTGAGCTTCTCTTTGAAAGGGTGAAATTCTGCAAGCAACTTGGGCTTAATGCCAAGGCTACACAGTACGAACTTGAATACTACAAGCGCAAAGACACTTTCTTGCAGCAATGCAACCTGATGTCTACGAGCCAGGCCGAACTCGAATACAAGTTGCAGCAAACTCTCTATGAGGTAAACGAGCAACGCATGAGCAAACTGGCTCTGCAAAAACTCATCTTCTGGATAACCCTGTTTGCTGTAGCCCTTGCCGTTACACTGGTAATTCTCTTCTTCAAGAATCGTGACCTGCGAGAGAAGAACCTTAATTTATATAACAGAGTTCAGGAGATGATTGCCGACAACAACGGCAACTCGACTCCCGAGCACGACAACAAGGACGCCCAACGCAACAACGACCCTGCTGTGCTCGCTATCATGGATAAGGTTAACGCTGTACTCCAGACATCACAAGAGATTTTTGAGAACGGATTCTCTCTACATCGACTTGCACAGATGGTTGATGCTTCGGCCAACGATGTATCAAATGCCATAAACCGCATCACAGGGAAAAACTTCAACGAATTGCTTAGCGACTTCCGCATCAAGGAAGCCTGCCGTCGAATGAACGACCAGACGTCGTATGGCGACATGACTATCGCGGCAATTGCCGATAGTGTGGGTATCAAATCACGCTCTAACTTCTATACTTTGTTCAAGAAAACGACAGGACTCACGCCATCGGCCTATTTGAAAATCAAGCGCGAACAAGCCTAAAAAACGAACAAATCACAACATAACAGTCCGTTTTTATCACAAATATGTTCTAAATTATAATCTGGAACATATTCTATGCCTTATTTCTGGGGGGGGGGGAGTGAATTCAGTAAATTTGCCGTAGACAAAATCATTCTTTTGTTATGGTGAAGAAACTGATTACATCCATTGCCTTTTTCGTGGTAATATTAGCAGTGGCATTACCGTCGTTCGCTCAAAGCGCAAACGGGGTAGCCGCCACGGTTAATTCCATGGATTATATAATCGATGGCGACTCGGCAACCCTTGTCTGTGGTAAAAAACGACAAGGCTCTTTATCAATCCCCACTACTATCAACTATGAGGGTAATAACTATCGCGTCACGGCAATTGGAGATACAGCATTTCAAGGTAGCACGCTTATCACTTCCGTCGTTATCCCTAAAACCATAAAGTCTATCGGCAGGGCGGCTTTCTCTGGTTGCGCGGTTCTCAAAATAGTAAACATCAGTACCGGCGTCTCATCAATAGGCAACAACGCCTTTGCATACTGTCCCAAACTCGCAACGGTCTACTATAGCTCTAAGATAATTGGTGATTATATGTTTGATAGTTGTGATGCGCTTACTTCCATTTCATTTGGCAGCGTGGTCACCTCTATTGGAATCAGTGCTTTCCAAGACTGCACTCGGCTTGCTTCTATCAGCAATACATACGGAACATCATTCCCCGATGGACTTGTATCAATCGGTAACTACGCGTTCTCTGGCTGTTCCAGTCTCAAGTCTGTCAAACTACCTGGAAGCCTTACGTCTATCGGAAGATTTGCCTTTGGCTATTGCACAAACCTTTCGACCGTAATATTCCCCGACAACGCATGCTCAATTGGTGATTACGCTTTTGCCAATTGTACTACGCTTGATAATGTTTCCCTGCCGTCAAGCACAGCAACAATAGGAACTCATGCTTTTGATTACTGTACGAAACTTTCATCCCTAACAATCCAAGACGGCATCAACTCGATAGGCAACTATAGTTTCAGCAACTGCACAAAACTCAAGTCGATAACTATCCCTAACAGTATAACATCTATCGGCGAAGGGGCTTTCTGGTCATGTATCTAACAATGCCTAAACAACCATGAATAACACAAAGTAACAAGAATTAAAGTGTTGAAAATCAATACAGTTTAAATTTTAACACTTCAGACTTCATATTTGTTAGTTCCGAATTTT
>DCGA01000010.1 GCA_002314465.1 bacterium UBA1790
TTCCATGAGGAAACTGTGAGAAAACTAAGCAAACTGCCCCTATACGACTGTCTGCGAGCCAATAAGTCACTAAGCGCCGTGGGGGTTGAAGGGCGAGTACCTTTCCTCGACACCGAGTTCCTCGATGTTGCGATGCGACTCAATCCTGCCGACAAGATGATTACCACCGAGCATCTCATAGAGAAGTGGGTGCTGCGCAAGGCGTTTGAAGACATGCTGCCCGAGAGCATTGCCTGGCGACAAAAGGAACAGTTCTCCGACGGCGTGGGTTACAGTTGGATTGACTCGCTCAAACTGCTTGCCGAGCAACAGGTAACCGACGCAATGATGAAACACGCGTCACAACGATTTCCCATCAACACACCCATGAACAAGGAAGAATACTTCTACCGCAGCATCTTTGAGGAGGTTTTCCCGTCACAAACCGCTGCCCAGTGCGTTCCCTCGGTGCCTTCGGTTGCCTGCAGCACTGCCGAGGCTCTCGCATGGGATGAGTCGTTCAAAAACATGAACGATCCATCGGGACGCGCAATAAAGGGCGTACACAATCTTGCATATAACGGCTGACACACACCTCGCAAACCTTAATCACATATATACATCGGTCTTGGGAAATCACTTCCAAGACCGATTCTTTCTTTGTTGATGCCAACTTCCAGACCAATTTATTTACGCACCACCACATTGATTATTTATACAAATTTGCGACTAATAATTATTTTTTATAACTTTGTACTTCCAAAAAGGGAATATTTAATATTTATGAAGAAGTTTATTTTACTATCATTGACCTTTGTCCTGTTTGTAGTGGCACAAGCGGCGCCAGTAACACAATTAAAAGCCCTCGATATCGCCCAGCAGTTCATGGGCAAAAGTCCCAGCACCACATCAGGAGCACTAAGGGTTAAATCGCAACAACTCACTCTTGCGCACCAGGCAATGGGCAAGAACGGTGAGGTGGATTTCTATGTATTCAACTGCAATGACGACAATGGTTTTATCCTTGTATCGGGCGACGATATGCTCACACCGGTACTGGGTTATACCGACAGCGGCAACTTTGACATCAACAACATTCCCGACGGACTGGGTTACTGGTTAAGTGAATACCAGCGCGAAATAGAGTATCTTAAAGAACACCCCGACCAGGTGCGCAAGGCACCTACCTATTTCACGCGCAATGTGCGTCCGTTGCTTTCGACCAACTGGAACCAAAGCGCGCCCTATAACAACAACACCCCTCTCTACGACGGGACAAACCACTGCGCTACAGGCTGTGTGGCAACTGCTGCCGCCCAGATCATGAAATACTACAACTATCCTCCGCAAGGCAAGGGAAGCAACACCTACTCTATTAAGATAGGCGACTCAGATACCGAGACAACCCTTAGCGAAGACTTCAGCCAATCGGTTTATGAGTGGGACCTTATGGACGACAACTACAACAGCAATAGCCCGGAGTCGCACAATGCTGCTGTAGCCAAGCTCATGAGCGATGTGGGCATTGCCGCTAAAATGCACTACGGCCCTTCGAGTGGCGCCGGAAACCCCAACCTCGCAAATGCCCTTATCAACAATTTCAGTTACGACAAGAGTCTGCGCATGGAGGCTCGCGGTAACTACGGTATCGAGGAATGGGAACAGATGCTCATCAACGAACTTAACAGCCGACGTCCCATTTACTATACAGGCTATACACCAACGGGTGGACACGCATTTGTTTTCGACGGCTACAACACCGACGGCTATTTCCACGTGAACTGGGGATGGGGAGGCTCAAGCAACGGCTACTTTATCGTGTCAATGCTTAATCCCAGTAACCAGGGTATCGGCTCTTTTGAGGGTGGATACAATAGCGGCCAGGCTGTTATCATCAATATCAAGCCCGACCAGGGTGGAGAGGCCGAGGTTCGTCCTCTCAAAGCCGCTTGCACAATCAAGCCGTTAAGCGAGTCGGTAGCAGTAGGCTCTGAGGTTAAGATAGATTGCTCAAACGTGTGCATGGGCGGTACCAAGAACTGGAATTCAAAATTGTACTGGGGTGTTGTGTGTACACCCGAAAAGGAAAACGCTACAGTAAGCGATGTAATCAACGGCCCATATCTGTGGTGTAATGCAACAGGCGTGTCCACAGGTATCGGTTACGGCGCTACACTTTCTTATTATCCCCAGGCCAACATGGCTCCCGGCAAGTATCAGTTGAGGCTATTATATAATATCGACGATTCCATGTACGGTCTCTTTGACGGTTCATGCTCCAGCGATTATATCATCGACATGGAAATCAAGGATGGCAATGCCTACTTCACACAGCATGTACCGGCAAGTTCTTTGACTGCCGAGATCACCAAACTCTCGGGCACAATCGTTTATGCCAACCAACCCTTTGAGGTTACTGCCGACATCACCAACTCGGGCGAAGAATACTACAACGACATCTATGTGGGTATCCTGCAAGACGGCATCCCCGTTTCGGTATCCGATGCAATGAAGATTGCTATTCCCCGCAACGGCACTTTCACGCTCAAGTCGGCATTCAGCCCCGAGGTTGAGACAGGCCAATATCAGGTAGCAATCCTCGACTACGACCTCAATGTGCTGGGGTCTACACCGGTAACGGTTTCGGACAACAATGGCCTTACTCCCTCACTCACCCTTTACACTAATGTCAAGCCCTCGCAAAACGAGATGCCCGCTAACGAGATTGTTGCCACTTGCCAGGTGAGGAACAATAGCAGTGCCACCTATGCCGGCTACGTGGAACTCTTCATTTGCCAGGCCGAGAGCAACTCTATTGTCAAGATACTCAAGTCAAACTATTTCACAGCATCACCCAACAAGACCAAGAAGGTAACCTTCACTGGCGAGATTCCAGGTTCAATAGGCGAGACCTATCGCATGGCACTACGCAATCCTAATGACCTCAGCGCCTACTATCTGTGGAGCGGATTCGTATCGTTTAAGATATGTGCCCCCTACTTCACCACTGGTGATGTGAACTTAGACGATGAAATCGATGTTGCCGACATCAATATCCTCATCAACATCATCCTCGGCAATGATGATGCCGGGAAGTATCAGGGACGTGCTGATGTAACAGGAGACGGCGTAATTGACGTAAGCGACATCAACAGCGTTCTTAATATAATCATGACAAAGTAAACTCCAACACATACTTTGCAGCATAGCCCTTGACCAGTCGGCCAAGGGCTATGTTATTTATAATAACAAATTTATGTCATAAATTTGCATCTTAGTCACTTTTTACATAACTTTGCAACCTATTCACTGCAAATTCTAAAAAAACATACAATATGAGGAAAGTAATAGTATTTACCATGCTGTTTGTGGCACTTGCAACACAAGCGGCTACAGTGTCACAAACCAAGGCACTTGAACTGGCTCAACAGTTTGTAACAAAGGATGGTCCAAGGCGTGCTGCCAGCACAGTTGCGACCAGCCAACTCAGTCTCGCCCATGCGGCTACCAATGCCATAGGTGAGGTTGACTTCTATGTGTTTAACCAGAACAACGACGGTGGCTACATTATCATCGCCGGTGACGATGCTTCTATTCCCGTACTCGGTTATGCCGATAGCGGAAATTTTGACGCGGCCAATATCCCCGACAACATGCAGTGGTGGCTCAGTGAGTGCCAGCGCGAGATTGAATACCTCAGGCTGCACCCCGAGCAGGCTCGCCAGGCAGCCTCTACAGGCAAGAGCGTGAAACCCCTCGTTACCACTTACTGGAATCAGAGTTCTCCCTATAACAACAACTGCCCCACTTACACCTCGGGAAGCAGCACCTACCGTTGTGTTACAGGTTGTGTGGCTACCGCAGCCGCTCAGATCATGAATTACCACGAGTGGCCCAAGAAAGGTACAGGTTCTCACTCTTATACCACCTACATCAACAGCTCAAGCAGCAACTCAAAGACTCTGAGCTGCGACTTCAGCCAGTCGGAATATGACTGGGACAACATGCTCGATGTCTACGACAGCAACAGCAGTTCTACAGCCAATGCTGCCGTAGCCAAGCTGATGAGTGACGTGGGTATCTCGGTTGACATGAGTTACGGCTCATCAAGCGGTGCACAGAGTTCATCGGTTCCCTATGCACTTTACACTTACTTCGGTTATGACAAGAGCGCTACGTTCCACAACCGCAGCGAGTACACAGTATCGGAGTGGGAAAACCTCATTCGCGCCGACCTTGATGCAAAGCGTCCCGTATACTATTCAGGCCGTTCTTCGGCTGGCGGTCACGCATTTGTTTGCGACGGCTACGACGCCGAGGGTTACTTCCACTTCAACTGGGGTTGGGGCGGAAAGAGCAACGGTTACTTCATTCTCACAGTGCTCAATCCCAGCGACCAGGGTATCGGCTCATTTGAGGGCGGATACAACAACAGCCAGGGATGTATCACCAATATCATGCCCGACCAGGGCGGTTCACCCGTTGTAAAGCCCACCTCGGGCGCATGTACAGTTGTACCCCAGGTATCATCGGTAACACTTGGCAATTCTGCAACATTCAAGGTATCAAGTATCAGCATGACTGGTTCAGGTAACTGGTCGACACTCTACTGGGGTTATGCTATCACAGCAACCGACCTTAATCCCACAAGTGTTGTAGGCGACTACCAGTGGACAGTTGATGCATCAGGCACATCACCCGGTGTGGGATACATCATGAACTCATCCTCATTCACTCCTCCCACAAGCCTTGCCGAAGGTAAATACTACGTGCGTATGGTCTATTACATGGATGGAGAAATAGGTTTCTTTAAGGGATCATCGCCCTCAAATTATGTTGTCGACATGGAGGTTAAGAACAATACGGCCTACTTCACCACACACGTTGAACAAGCCTACATCGTTGCCACCGATATTGAATTGAGCAGCAACCCCATTTATACAGGCCAAACCTACAACATCAAGGCAAAGGTAACCAACAACGGCACCAACGATTACTACGGAGGTATCTCGGTTGCCATCATGTCGGGTTCTGAAATCGTGGATCAAAGCGACAAGACTACTCTGGGTATCGCTCCCAATGCAACCGTCAACATCAGCCTTGACCGCACAGCACCGACCTCGGCCGGTACCTATACCCTCGCATTGCTCAACGAAGCCGACGAGGTAATAGGCTCGATTCCCGTGACCATTGAGAACTCGGGTAGCAGTTTCAGTCTGTCGCTTGTGTCTAACATCGCAGTTGCTGCCAGCGAGATGCCTGCAAACGACTTCCAGGCCACAGCCACCGTCAAGAACACAGGAGGCACTTTCTCTGGCCAACTTCAATGCTGGATTGTGGGAGCCAGCAGCACTTCAATCCTGGCAACCATCACGTCGGACTTCGTTACCATCAAGAACGGCGAAACTGTAACCGTTCCCTTCAAGGGCGAGTTTGCAGGTGCTGTAGGTTCTCAGTACCGTACATGCCTGCGCAACCCCAACGACTTGAGTTCTAACTACCGCTGGAGTTCTTTCGTTTACTTCACAGTGTGCGCCCCCAAGGAAGATACCAATCCCTATGATGTAAACAATGACGGCAGCGTTGACGTAGCCGATATCAATGTAATCGTTGCTGCCCTGCTCAATAGTGCAAGCACTTACAATTCGACTCTCGACCTTAACGGTGACGGCAGCGTTGACATTGCCGACATCAATGTACTGGTCGCTTATCTGCTTAACAACTAAACCCGGATAATCGGGACAATTCCGCTATATTACAGTGGCCTTTGAGGTGTTTAACAAAATCTCAAAGGCCACTGTTTTTATATGTTGTACAGCAGGTTTTTGCCTTTTTTAATGCTTAAAACGAAAAAAATAATGTTAAAAAGTGCTTTTTTTTCGTAATCGTTTGCATTTGTAAATAAATTATGTTTACTTTGTGAACAGGATACATTATTACGGGCATGCACAAAGCAAGGTTTTTCATATCAATGACCTTAATGCTTGGTACTCTCTTTACCCAAGCATCTACCGTGCATGTGCCCGAAGCTCAGGAAATCGCACGCAATTTTTTCTATCAATTATCACCTCATTCATCAGCCGGTTCGGGTATTGCAGCCAATCCGTCGCTTGCCTATACAGCAGTTGATGAATCGGGTGCCCCCGACTTCTACATCTTTAACAGAAACAGCGAATCGGGCTATGTGATTGTTGCGGGCGATGATGCAGCCGTTCCCATTATTGGTTATACCGAAGAAGGTTCATTCAAACTCACCGAGGTTTCAACGAGCATGCTGTGGTGGCTTGAAGAATGCCAGCACGAAATCCAGTACATCAAGCAAAATCCCGAGCAGGCACGCAGCGCTCAGAGTGTGAGCAAAGCCGTGAGACCGCTCGTCACCACCATGTGGGCACAGAGTTCGCCTTACAATGCCAAGTGCCCCACATATATTATGGGATATACCGCCTATCGCTGTGCTACCGGTTGTGTGGCTACTGCAATGGCTCAGATAATGAAATACCACGAGTGGCCCGAGCAAGGCACCGGCGAGCACACCTATGAATGCAATGTAAACGGCTCTACAAAGGTAACCACCCTTAGTGCCGACTTCAGCAGTTCGGTATATGACTGGGATAACATGACCGACATCTATGACACCAATAGCACCACAGTCCAGAAGAATGCAGTATCGCTGCTCATGAAGGATGTGGGATACTCGGTTGACATGGGCTACGGTTCATCAAGCGGTGCATTCAGCCCTGCGGTTGTAAATGCACTTACCTCTCATTTCGGCTATGACAATAGCGTACGCCTGTGCTCACGCGAGAACTACAGCATTGAGACATGGGAACAGATGATACGCAACGAACTCGACAACAACCGCCCGGTATATTATTCAGGTGTGTCAAGTACCGGGGGCCATGCTTTCGTGTGCGACGGATATGACCACGAGGGATACTTCCACTTCAACTGGGGCTGGGGCGGCAAGGGCAACGGCTATTTCTTATTGTCGATGCTCAACCCCAACAACCGCGAGTTGGGCACTGTAGGCACCGGATACAACTCACTGCAGGAAATCATCATCAACATAATGCCCGATCAAGGCGGTGTTGCCTCGGCACCCGTTACAGGCGCTTCGTGCACCATTGTTCCCGTGTCAACATCGGTCAACCTGGGTGAAGCAGCCACATTTAATGTAACCCAGGCATGCATGACGGGCGAGAAAGACTGGACTACCCTCTACTGGAGCATCGTAGCAACAAGCACCGACATAAACACTAACAGCATTGTTGACGGCTACACATCACTCTTCGATGCGACAGAGATAAAACTGGGTGGTGGCTACACCCTTAGCGGATTGACCTACACACCGTCAACATCTCTTGCCAACGGCAATTATTACATACGCCTTGCCTATGCCAAGGACGACAACAACAAGGGCCTGTTCAAGGGTACATCTCCCACCAACTATGTGATTGACATGGAAGTAAAGGACGGAAAGGCATACTTCACCACACATTACGAGCAGACAAATGTGAGCATGGCAAACCTTACAATGACTCCCGCATACAAGGGGCAGAAGATGCAGGTTTCGGCTCGCATAACCAACAATGACACCAAGGACTTCTATGACAACGTGTATGTTGCCCTGATGAACAACGGCCGTGTGGAACAAATGAGCGATGCAATGCTTGTTGCACTTGCACCCGGCGAATCGGCACAAATATCGACCGTGATAACCGCCAATGTGAATGCCGGTAACTATACGCTTGCAATGCTCGACAACAGCAAGGAAGAAAAGGCCGAAGCGCCCGTCACAGTGGTAGACGGCGGCGGTACACCGAGTTTGCAGGTTGGCGAAAACATCACCCCGGCACTTGAAGAGATGCCCGCCAACGATGTCAAGGCATCGGCACTTATCACAAATACCGGAGGCACATATGCAGGGCAACTTGAAATGATAGTGTACAACAGCAGCAAGAAGACAATCCTCACTACAATAAAGTCAGACCTGGTCACTATCGCCAAGGATGAAAGCGTGAGAGTTGAATTCAATGGCGAATTCGGCGGCCTTGTAGGAGAAACCTACTACATTGCACTGCGCAATCCGTCGGTAACTAATACAACCAGCGCATGGTCTACCCTTGTCCCGTTCACAGTGTGTGTAGAGCCCGAGGTTGTTGAGCCTCCTGCCAATCCGTGCGATGTAAACCTTGACGGCGAGGTCGACATTTCGGATGTTAACACAGTGCTCAAGTGCCTCATGGGAGGCGGTACTCCCGAGGAAAATGTACGCGCCGACGTGAACGGCGACGGTGACATCGATATCGCCGATATCAACCGAATCCTAATGTATATCACATCACAATAATTGCTAATACACAATAGAGTAAAGATTAAGGGGAGGCTCCGAAAGGAGTCTCCCCAATTATTTCAAGTAGAAAATATCAGATTAAACCGTGCGAGGCCGCTCTTTCAAATAGCGGCATACTCATGGGCGACCTGTCGACGAGCGACATCATTGCCGATGCATAATCGGTAAGCACCTTCTTCATGTGCAAGTCGTGAGAGTCGCTATTCTCTATCGCCTCAAGAGCATCAAGGGCGCAGTTAATCACGCCAAACCAATACTCGTTCATCTTGTCACGGCACTGGCTCTCGCTATACTCGTAAATAGCCTCCTGTACATTATGAGCCGCCTCGTTAACCGCATCATGGTTGGCACCACGATGCGCAGCCGAATACTCCTTTAAGGCTCTCATAACAGTGTCGGCAGCATGTTTCTTTGCCTTCTCCATCTTCATCATGCTGGGCAGTGTGCGCACAATCCACCAGCAGCGGTTGAGCTGCTTGCGGGGATTCTGCATGATGCGGTAAATAAATTCCATGTGGTTCTTGCGCATCCACTCGGGCGCACGCTTCTCGGCTGTGCCGCTATAGAAGTTGAACGCGGCACCCACACCCAGCATCACGCCCTTCTTTAGGAACGGTTGCAGGCGCTGCATGAAGTAGCACTGCTTGGGAGCACCCAAAGCAACCCAAATGATGTCGGCACCGTCCTCTTCGATCATGCGGGCAATACCCTCATAGTCGAAGTCCTGGACATCCATGAACGGAAGCGCATAGAATGTCATATCGTTCACGTCGGGATTGAGTTTGCTCAACTCGCCACGCAGGCTGTCAAGAGTCTGCTGGTTAGTGCCCATGAAGAACTGACGGTGCTTGCGACGCTCCACAAAGTCCTTGAAAATCATGGGACCGCAATACTGGTCACGTTCCAGTCCATAGATACGCTTGATGTATACAGGGACCCATCCCGAGTCGCATATCGCAAAGAGGCTGTCTTGCAAAGTCTTGCGATAATCGGCCATGCGCTGTGCGGTATTCACAACCACA
>DCGA01000159.1:0-857 GCA_002314465.1 bacterium UBA1790
GTGGCGACTGGCGCATGCCCAGCGACGCATCGAGTGCTTTGTGGCTCAAGCAGTGTGACGAACTCCCCGTGTAATGCGGTAACTTTCACAGGACGATTTGCAAGAAATGAAGAAAGCAATACGCAATATATATGATGTATTAAGGTTGGCAATTGTGACCGCGCTGGTCACCGTTGTCGCTGGCTTTGCTATCCTCTATGTCGCGTTGTCTGTTCCCGCGGTGCAAAACAAGATAAAGAAGATAGGGGAGGAGGAACTGTCAAAACTCCTCACCACCGATGTTACCATAGGCGAGGTTTCCATCATGCCGTTCAACGAGGTTATCCTCAAGGATGTCGCGGTACCCACTCAGCAAGGCGATTCGCTTTTCTATATCGACAAACTGGGCGCCGGCGTGAGTCTATACCAACTCATTGCCAACCGCCGCATTGTGTTTACCTATGCCGAAATCATAGGTTTGCACGGACACATCGTTAAGCCCGACAAGGATAGCCCCACCAACATGCAGTTCCTTATCGACGCTTTCAAGCCCAAGGATAACAAACCTCCCAAGCCTTTCGACATCACCATTCACAATGTGGTGTTGCGCAAGACCGATGTGAGTTACGACTTGTTGAGCGAGCCCCGCAAGGAGGGACAGTTCGACCCCAACCACGTTCACATCACCGATGTCAAGGCCGACTTGTTGCTGCCACGCCTCAAGAACAACGATTTCATTATCGACGTCAAGCGCCTTGCGCTGGCCGAGCAGAGCGGCTTTGTGCTCACGAACCTGCAGACTAAGGTCGAGATTAACGACACTACCACCATGGCCCACGGCTTGCTGGTGGAGTTGCCCAACTCGATGCTTTCTCTGG
>DCGA01000159.1:900-6397 GCA_002314465.1 bacterium UBA1790
ACATCAAGAATAGTCCCGTGGAGGTATCGGTAACCAACAGTTATGTCAACCTTAACGACATCGCCCCGTTTGTGCCGCGTCTTAAGGGGATTGACGAGACTGTTCACCTCACTGCAGTGGTCAACGGAACCATGAAGCAGGTTAATGTGCGCACCCTCTCGCTCCGCACCGACGATGATAAACTCGTTCTCAACACCAGCGGCTATGTGAGTAACCTCGATGATAAGGCCAATCTTAACTTTAACGTGCCTAATCTGGCGCTCAACGCCAATGCTGCCAGTGTCGAGAAACTCGTGTCGCGATTTGCCACAATCTCGCCTCAGGCGGCTGGCATCATCGACCGTTGCGGCAACGTTAACCTTGATTGCTCGGTTAACGGTAGCCCTAACAAGATTCACTTTAACGGCGACATAGGCACCTCGCTTGGTGCTGTCGATGTCAATGGCGTCTTTACCAAAGCCGGCGACAGCAAGAGTTTCGCGGGCCACGTCCGGACTTCTCGTTTCAGGCTTGGCGAACTCATAGCACAGACCAATACTCTGGGTGAGGTTGCCCTAAACCTTGACCTGGATGCCAAACTTGCAGGAAAGAAACTTGCCAAGGGTAGCGTCGATGGCATTATCAACTATATCGATTTCAAAGGCTACCGTTACCATAACATCACTGCCGATATCAACAACACCCTGCAGGACATCAGTGGTTCGCTCAATGTTAACGACCCCGCTGTGCAACTAAGGGTTGAGGGCAATGCCCACCTTGCGGGGGCTGCAACCCACATCAATGCCGACCTCAGCACTAACGGACTTAACTTGTCACGATTGGGATTGGTTAAGGGACTCCCCGATGGCAATGTATCGCTCACAATGGCTACCAATATCACCGGTAACTCTCTTGACAACATCACAGGTTCGGTCGATATCTATAACATCAACTATAACGATGCAAGCGGTAAGAACCTGAGTCTTGACCACATCATCGTCAATGCCGACAATGCGTCAACACCGCAGCATATCACTCTCGACAGTGACTTCTTTAACGGTAGCATTAACGGCTCTTACAACTTTGCGACTCTGGTTCCCACCGTCAAGGGTATGCTCTCAACGGCATTCCCGCAGTTCTTTGGCAAATATGCCGATGTCCTCAAGCGCGGCGGCAAGAAGAACGACCTTAACTTCAACTTCGTTCTCGAACCCACCGATGAACTTAACGACCTCGTTAAACTTCCGGTGAAGTTTGTCTACAAGACCACTATCGATGGCAATATCAGCGAGAGCCGCAATGCATTCAATGTTAAGGTTAACGCTCCTTATCTGCTCAACGGCAAGAAGATTATCGAGGGTACCGACATCTGTGCGCGCCTCGATAGTGCTGCTGGCAATGTTTCGCTGCTGGCCCACACGCTTGTACCTCTCAAGCAGGGTAAGGCTGCTGTGACCATTCAGGCCAATGGCATCAACGACCGCCTCGATACCGATTTTGCCTGGAAGGTTTTGCGCGAGAGCGATTTCCACGGTAATCTCAACCTCTCTACATTGTTGCGTCGCAACAGCGAAGGCAAGGTTAAGCTCGACATTGATGTTAATCCCACACAACTGGTATTCAACGGTACTCCGTGGCAGGTCGAGCCTGCAAGTGTATCGGTTGATAATGGTGTTATCAATGTCAATAACATGTGCGGCCACAGTGGTGAGCAGTACATCAAGATTAACGGTGAGGTCTCTAAGGATCCCGAGTCTGAACTCTGCCTTGACCTTAACGACATCAGCCTCGACTATGTGTTCGAGACACTTGAGATTAACCACGTCAACTTCGGCGGACAAGCTACGGGCCGTTTCTTTGCGAGCGAACTATTCACCAAGGCTCCCCGCATCTACACTCCGGTGCTGCATGTGGCTGGCTTGAGTTACAACAACACTCTCATGGGCGATGCCGACATCAAGAGCCGATGGCTTAACGATGAGAAAGCCGTCGAACTCAATGCCGACCTCGCACAGGAGAATGGCCTGCATTCTAACATCTTCGGTGCAATCTTCGTGGCTGCCGATTCTCTGCATCTCACCTTCGATGCCAATAAGGCCAACGTGGGATTCCTCAAACCTTACATGGCTGCGTTTACAAGCGACGTGCAGGGGCAGGTATCGGGCAAGGCGGTGCTCTTCGGTAACTTCAAGACCATCAACCTCTATGGCGACGTGAAGGCCGATAGCCTGCGCTTCAAGCTCGATTACACCAATGTGTACTACACTTGCAGCGGCGACTCTGTTCACATGAAGCCCGACCTTATCACTTTCAGCGATGTGCGCATCCACGACCGTGAGGGCAACGAGGCCAAGATGAATGGTTGGCTGCGCCACGATAGTTTCCACGATCCGGTATTCAATTTCTCGATTACCGATGCCAAGAACCTGTTGTGTTATGACACCAATGCCGATATTAACCCCGTGTGGTATGGTCAGGTCTATGGCAATGGCTCTGCTTTTGTCACGGGCGAACCCGGTGTAGTCGACATCAAGGTCAACATGCAATCGGCCCCCAAGAGCAAATTCACTTTCGTGCTTAGCGATGCCCAGGAGGCGAGTGAGTATAACTTTATTACTTTCCGCGACCGCAACAAGCCCGAAATCGAAACCGATACTGTCATCGAGATTGACACCGTCCCCGACATTGTGCGCCAACTCACGGCCAAGGCTCAGGTTGAGCAGCAGGGACCGCCCACACAGTACACCATTGACCTGCAGGGCGACATTACACCCGATGTGCAGCTTGTTATCGTCATGGATCCCGTAGGCGGCGACCAAATCAAGGCTACCGGACGTGGTAACATGCGTCTCACCTATAACAACAACGATGAGATGACAATGTTCGGCAAGTACACGCTCGAGAAGGGTAGTTACAACTTTACTCTTCAGGACATTATCATCAAGGACTTCACCATCAGGGATGGAAGTAGCATCAGTTTCCAGGGCGACCCCTATGCGGCTACGCTCGACATCGAGGCTGTTTACTCGCTCAATGCCAACATCAAGGACCTTGACGAGACATTTGCCAACGATAAGGAAATCACTCGCACCAATGTCCCCGTCCATGCTCTGCTGCGTGCCAAGGGCCCGATGAGCCAACCCGATATCTCGTTCGACCTTGAGTTCCCGACACTCACAAGCGACGCTTACCGCCGCGTGAAGAGTATCATCAGTACCGATGACATGATGAACAGGCAGATTATCTACCTGTTGGCTCTTAACCGATTCTACACGCCCGATTATATGAACAACACCCGACAGAATAACGAACTTACGTCGGTGGCTTCGTCTACCATCTCGTCTCAGCTCTCAAGCATGCTGGGCAAGATGAGCGACAACTGGAGCATTTCTCCTAACGTGCGTTCCGACCGTGGTGACTTCAGCGACGTGGAGGTCGATGTGGCTCTCTCAAGCCAGTTGCTTAATAACCGATTGCTTTTCAACGGTAACTTCGGTTATCGCGACAACACCTATAACACTCGCAACAGTAACTTCATCGGTGATTTCGACATCGAGTACCTGCTCAACAAGAATGGCTCGTTGCGCCTCAAGGCCTACAACCATTTCAACGACCAGAACTACTATGTGCGCAACGCTCTCACCACTCAGGGCGTGGGCATCGTGTGGAAGCACGACTTCGATCGTCCGCTCGATTTCCTCAAGCGCAACCCGCTCAAACTCAAATTGAGCAACGACTCAATTAAAACCGATTCAATTGCACCTGTGGTGCCCGAACAACAATGAAACGTATATTATTAATCATATTTTATTTTGCCGCTTTCTTGGGTATGCAGGCGAGCGAGGCTTTGACTGGTGATTCTGTTACCTATCGCACCGGCATCTATCTGGGCGATACTGTTATGGTCAGGGTCGACAACCATCGCGATAGCCTCAAGCCTGATAACTGGGTACAGCAACTCATCAAGAACCGCTTTAATGTCAACGACACCACGCTGCGGTGTCCCAAGTTTGTTGACTTCTGTCTCGACCTTTATCGCTGGGGCGACAAGACGTTCAACAGTTACGACTCAACCTATGTTTATTCATGTCCCAAGAAGTGGAAGGTTACTCTCAAGTTCAATTCCAAGTGGGATACTTATCACCTCCATGCTCGTGAAAAAACAGAACCCAGCATGTTCTTCAATACCGATCCGCGCTACACTGCTGGTTTCCGTATTTCGTTCATGGCTGTAGGCTTTGAGTATATGCCCGATATCGACAACCTTCTTGAGGGACGTGAAATCTTTCATCGACGCACTCGTTTCTCCTTTACTTGCAGCCGCATTATTGCCGAGGCCTATTATAACAAGAATACGGGTACTTCGCGCCTTAACAGGTGGGGTAACTACAAGGAAGGTCGTCTCATCAACGAGAAGTTTGATGGACTTTCTTCCTCTACTTTAGGAGTCGACGTTTTCTATGTGTTCAACAACAAGAAGTATGCTCATGCTGCGGCTTATTGCTTCTCTAAGATTCAGCGTCGCAGTGCTGGTTCGTTCATCTTGGGACTTCAGTATGCCAACCAGGATTTTTCTATCGACCTTTCTTGTTTGCCTTTAGACATTGTTCCTCACAATCCCTGGCCCAATAAGCTGTTCAGGTTGCATCACTACGACTATGCAATCAACATAGGCTATGGTTATAACTGGGTGTTCCACCACAACTGGCTGTTTAACATCATGGCTTCTCCTTCAATTGGATTAAGCCACACTGTTATCGACGACATTGACACACCGGGCAACAAAATGGCGTGCAATATTCGCGCACGTATGGCTCTGGTGCGTAACGCCGGCAACTTTTTCTACGGGTTGAATGCTTCGTTCAATGGTTTCTTCTCGTGGAGTAAGAAATTCATGCTGTTGAATTTGAATAACGATGCCACGTTTAGTGCAGGCTTCAGGTTTTAAGTAATTAATAAACACTGCGGTTTCAATACCGCGACAATTATATCGAAACTTATTATGAGTGTAACGATACTGGGAATTGAATCATCGTGCGACGACACTTCGGCGGCTATCATCCGCGATTGCGTCCTTATGTCTAACGTCATTGCAAGCCAAAAGGTTCACGAGGCTTATGGTGGGGTAGTGCCCGAACTTGCTTCGCGAGCCCATCAGCAGAACATCGTGCCCGTTGTTAGCGAGGCTATCAAGCAGGCGGGACTCACTCGTGCCGACATCGATGCCATTGCCTTTACTCGCGGTCCCGGTCTGCCCGGCTCGCTTCATGTGGGCACTTCGTTTGCCAAGGGGCTTTCCCTTGCCCTGGGCATCCCATTGGTCGATGTTAACCATCTCCACGGCCATGTGCTTGCACACTTCATTAAGGAGACCCCCGACACCGTTGTGCCTGAGTTTCCTTATCTGTGCTTGCTCATCTCTGGTGGCAACTCGCAGATTATCAAGGTTAATGCGCCTAATGACATGGAAGTGCTTGGCCAGACCATCGACGATGCGGCTGGCGAGGCATTCGACAAG
>DCGA01000159.1:6416-15667 GCA_002314465.1 bacterium UBA1790
ACAAGTGCGCCAAGGTCATGGGACTTCCTTATCCCGGCGGACCCATTATCGACCGATTGGCAGCCGAGGGCAATGCCGATCGTTTCAAGTTTGCCAAACCTCGTCTCGAGGGCTACAACTATAGTTTCAGCGGTCTCAAGACTTCGTTCCTCTATACGTTGCGCGATGAACTGAAACTCAACCCCAACTTCATTGAGGAAAACAAGGCCGACCTTGCTGCTTCTCTGCAGAAGACCATTATCGACATCCTCATGAACAAGTTCACTAAGGCGATTAAGGACACTGGCATCAAGACCATCGCGATAGGTGGTGGCGTATCGGCCAACAGTGGCGTTCGTGCCGCCGTTGAAGACTACGCACGCCGTCACCGCCTCACTGCTTTCATCCCCAAGCGCACTTTTACCACCGACAACGCTGCCATGATTGCCGTTGCCGGCCACTACCGCTTCCTCGACAAGCAGTTCTGCGATGTAACCGCGCCTCCCTTTGCCCGCATCACCATCTGATTAACTCTATAGCAATGAAATACAGTGTAATATGTATAGGCGATGAGTTGCTCATTGGGCAGGTCACCGACACTAATTCGGGCTGGATTGCCCGCGCATTGGCTCCCTTTGGATGGGAGGCTCGTTTTGTCAAGGTTATTGCCGACGATGCCGATGAAATACGTGACGCTATCGACTACGCTCTGTCACAGACCGATGTCGTGCTCATGACTGGAGGTCTTGGTCCTACCAAGGACGATATCACAAAGCCTGTACTGTGCGATTATTTCGATGGCGAACTTGTTTATGACGAGGCTACTGCAGCCAATGTGCTTGAAGTGGTGAATCGTCGTGGAATAAAACTCAACGAATACACCCGTCTGCAGGCTATGGTGCCGTCTACCTGCCGTGTTATCCAGAATCAGGTGGGCACAGCACCCATCATGTGGTTTGAACGCGATGGCAAAGTCCTTGTTTCTATGCCTGGTGTTCCCCACGAGACTTGCACTATGATGGAGCGTGAGGTTATCCCTCAGTTGCTCAGCCATTTTAACGACGGCATGCACATTGAGCATCGCACTCTGGTTATCTCAGGTATTATCGAGAGCGCTCTTGCGATGAGACTCAATGACTTTGAAGCAGGGTTACCTCCTTACATTCACCTTGCATATCTCCCCAACGAGGGCATCATACGTTTGCGTCTTTCAGGTCAGCATAAGGATGGCGAGTTGCTCAAGGGCGAAATTGAAGCCGCTGTTGAGTCCCTTCACCAGTGCCTTGGCAATCTCATTATGTGCGACGGAGACCTCAGTTTTGCCGCAATCGTGGGCAATGCTCTGCGCAGCCGTGGCCTTACCATGGCGAGCGCCGAGAGTTGTACCGGCGGCAACATTGCTCACGAAATTACACGTATCGCAGGAAGCAGCGAGTACTTTACCGGTTCGGTAACCTGTTATGATACAAAGGTTAAGATTAACCAACTTAAAGTTCCGCAAGAGGTTGTCGACAAGTACACTGTAGTGAGCCAACCCGTAGTTGAACAGATGGTTCAAGGCGTGTGCGACCTCCTTGGTTGTGATTGCTCGGTTGCTACATCGGGCGTTGCTGGCCCCGGCGGTGGCACCGAGGAAACTCCTGTTGGCACCGTATGGATGGCGGCTAAGGTAAAGGATAAGATTGTTAGCCAGGTTAAGCGTTTCCCCGGTGACCGCGACCGTGTTATCAACCGCGCAACTACCGAGGCACTTCTCCTCCTCCTCAATCTCATCAACGAAGATTAATAAATCGGCAAGTATAGTATTAATAACACATTTACTTACCTGAACACAAATACCGTGACGAGATATCGTCGCGGTATTTGTGTTTCTATAGGTGTTTCATAACATTCGACGAAACGGCGCGCTGAAAGCGCAATGTCGCTCTTAGCCCAGGGCAGCGCCCTGGGTAAAACGTAGCAACCACACTACGCCCTGTAAGGGCAAAAGCATTATTACTATCACTTGTTTAGGCAAAACAAAAGGACACAATATTGTGTCCTTTTGCCCTTATAATAATTAGGTTGTGTTATCTCTTCATCGGGTTGCCTTCATACCAGTTGATAAACGCCTTGTTCACCATCATGTTGCCGCCGGGAGTGGGGTAGTTGCCCGAGAAATACCAGTCGCCTGGCGAACTTGGTATGGCTTTGTGCAGATTGTCCACCGTTTGGAATATGATTTCCACCTCGGCCTTTATGTCGTCATCGGTCATCATCTTTGCTATCTGCATCGATATTTGTTCGTCGCTAAACGGAGCGTAAATATCGGTCACATAGTTCTTTACCGATTCTTTGGGCAGCCCTTCTTGGGCTTTGCAACGGTTATATACATCATCGATGATGTTTTGGCGTCCGCTGTTTTTGAGCAATTGTATGGCAGCCTTAAATGCACAGAATTCGCTCATGCGCGACATGTCTATTCCGTAATAGTCGGGATAGCGAATTTGCGGTGCCGATGATACGATTACAATCTTGCGTGGATGCAGGCGGTCGAGAATACGTAGAATCGATTGCTTGAGCGTTGTGCCACGCACGATGCTGTCGTCTATCACTACAAGGTTGTCTACTCCATCATGCACTTGACCATATGTTACGTCATATACATGGGCTGCAAGGTCATTGCGCTGGTTGCCCTCGGTGATGAAGGTGCGCAGCTTTATGTCCTTGATGGCAATCTTCTCGGTGCGCAGTCGTTTTGAGAGGATACGCTCCAGCTGGGTGTCATAGTCGGGCGCAGTGTGGTCAAGTGCCTTTATCTGCTTGAGTTTGTCTTGTTGCATGTACTGCTCAAGACCCTCTACAAGCCCCATGTAGGCCACCTCGGCGGTATTGGGGATAAACGATACTATGGTGTTATCGAGGTCTCCGTTAACAGCCTTGATAATCTGTGGCACAATCTTGTGTCCCAGCGCTTTGCGCTCCATGTAGATATCCTTGTCACTACCGCGCGAGAAGTATATGCGCTCAAATGAGCAGTGGCGGTAGTCGAGTTGGGGGAGTATCTGTTCTACTTTTATCTCATTGTTTTTGTTTACGGTAATAGCCGCACCGGGTGTCAGTTCGTGTATTTCACTCACGGAAACGTTCATGGCTGTCTGTATTACCGGACGTTCACTTGCAGCAACGAAAATCTCGTCGTCGATGTAGTAGAATGCCGGGCGAATGCCGTGGGGATCGCGCATGACAAACATGTCGCCGCTTCCGGTGATGCCGCACATGGCATAACCGCCGTCCCAGGTGCTTGACGGACGCTCAAGAATACGCTTGAAGTCAAGGTTGCTTTCCATTGCCTCGGTGAGTTCTGTGCCTGTAAGGCCTTTCTCTCGGTACTGGCGGTGAAGTCGTTGGTTCTCGTTGTCAAGCGATTCGCCCAGTTGTTCAAGCAGCACGATGGTGTCGCTCTTTACGCGAGGATGCTGTCCGCGGCTCACAATGTCGCCGAATATCTCGTCAACATTGGTCATGTTGAAGTTGCCGCACAAGAGCAGGTTGCGCGATTTCCAGTTGTTGCGCCTCAGGAACGGATGCACAAAACTCAGGCCGCTCTTGCCCGTTGTGCTGTAACGCAGGTGACCCATGTACAGTTCGCCCACGAAGGGTAGGTCGATGGGTGCCACACCTTGCACAAGTGCCTCGTGGATATTCTTGCGCACTCGGTCAAATATCTCGCTTATAGCGCCCGAACCTAATGCTCGGTCGCGGAAGATGTATTCCTCGCCGGGCTGGGAATGGGTATATACGCAACCTATACCTGCTCCTTCCTGGCCGCGGTTGTGCTGCTTCTCCATGAGCAGGTATAACTTGTTGAGGCCATACAGATAGGTGCCGTATTTCTCCTTGTAATAACGAAGCGGCTTGCGAAGTTTTATCATCGCAATGCCGCATTCATGTTTTATTTGTTCGCTCATCTTTTATCTAATGAACAATAATTCGCGATACTTGGGCAGGGGCCACATCTCGTCATCTACCATGAGCTCGAGTTTGTCGACGTGGTAGCGTATTGTCTCAAGCAGTGGCACTACGTTGTCGTGGTAGGCGATTGCGCGCTCACGCATGTTATCAATGCGGTTGGCAGCCTTGCGGTATTCTACCATCTCGTTCACCTTGTCCTTGATGAACTGCATGTGCATTGCAATCTTCTCGATCATAGCCATGTCCTGGGCTGCGATTGCCTCTCCCTTTTCCTTGGGGAAGAGGTTCTTGATCTTGTATACGTTATCAAGCAATACACTCATGTATCGGGTTGCGCAGGGAACTACGTGGTTGAGGGCGAGGTCGCCGAACACGCGTGCCTCAATCTGTATTTTCTTTGTATAGATTTCCCACTTAACCTCGTTGCGTGCTTCGAGTTCGATGTCATTGAAGATGCCGGTATTCTTGAACATCTCCACAGCCTTGGGTTCAAGATATGCATCAAAGATTTTGGGAACCGATGTTTCGCAGTCCAGACCGCGCTTTGCAGCCTCTTCCTTCCACTCATCGCTATAGCCGTTGCCGTCGAAGTGGATATCCTTTGACTGCTTGAGCATCACCTTTACTTGCTTCAGGATAGCATCGTTCTGCTCCATGCCGCTTTTCATGAGTGCATCCACGCCTTTCTTGAATTCGCCCAGTTGCTCGGCGACTGCAGCATTGAGGGCAATCATTGCCGATGCGCAGTTGGCGCTTGAACCCACGGCGCGGAACTCAAAGCGGTTACCGGTGAAAGCGAAGGGTGATGTACGGTTGCGGTCGGTATTGTCAAGGAGAATCTCGGGAATCTGCGATACCTTGAGGTTCAGTTCTTCCTTGGCGTTGAAATTGATGTTATCGGCCTTGTCGTCGCTCACGAGGCTGTCAATAACCTTGCTCAGCTGTGAACCCATGAACATTGAGATGATAGCAGGGGGTGCCTCGTTGGCGCCAAGGCGGTGAGCGTTGGTTGCCGATGCAATAGATGCCTTGAGAAGACCGTTATAGCGGTATACTGCCGACATCACGCACGAAACGAAAGTAATGAACTGCAGGTTCTCTTCGGCGTTCTTGCCGGGTTTGAAGAGCTGTGTGCCGGTGTCGGTGCCGAGGCTCCAGTTGTTGTGCTTACCGCTACCGTTGATGCCTGCAAAGGGCTTCTCGTGCAGCAGTACGCGGAAGTGATGACGGCGTGCTACCTGTGCCATTACGCTCATCAACAGCAGGTTGTGGTCGTTGGCAAGGTTGGTCTCTTCATATATGGGGGCAAGCTCAAACTGGTTGGGAGCTACCTCATTGTGTCGTGTCTTTACGGGTATACCAAGTTTGTGGCACTCTATCTCAAGGTCGAGCATAAACTCTTCCACACGCATGGGGATAGCGCCAAAGTAGTGGTCCTCGAGCTGCTGGTTCTTGGCACTCTCGTGGCCAAGCAGGGTGCGGCCTGTCATCGCAAGGTCGGGGCGAGCGGCATATAATGCCTCGTCAACGAGGAAGTATTCCTGTTCCCATCCGAGGTATGAGAACACGTGCTTAACGGCAGGGTCAAACATCTTGGCAACCGCGGTACCAGCCTGGTCTACGCTGTTCAGGGCGCGCAGCAGCGGGGTCTTGTAGTCAAGCGATTCGCCCGAGTAGGCGATGAAGATTGTGGGGATACACAGGGTGTTGTCGTGGATGAATGCGGGCGAAGAGATATCCCATGCCGAGTAACCGCGTGCCTCAAAGGTGTTGCGGATACCGCCGTTGGGGAAACTCGATGCGTCGGGTTCCTGTTGCATGAGCAACTTGCCCGAGAATTCTTCCATCACGCCGCCCTTGCCGTCATGCTCAATGAATGAGTCGTGCTTCTCGGCTGTACCGTCGGTGAGGGGGTGGAACCAGTGTGTATAGTGTGTCACACCATTGTCAAGTGCCCATTTTTTCATGCCGGCTGCTACGTCATTGGCAAGGTCTCGGTTCAGTGGTTCCTTGTTGTCGATGGCCTGGATGAGTGCGTCATAGGTCGACTTGGGAAGATATTCATACATCTTCTTGCGGTTGAATACATACTTTGCAAAGTACTCTGACGGAGCTTCTTTGGGAATCTCCACTTTTACAGGAGTGCGGTTAAACGCAACTTCAACTTCTTTGAACCTTAAGTGTGACATTTCAATTCCTTTCTTTATTTATAAAATCGTACTACCTAAACTCTTATAACAAAAAACACCCGCTAAACTCGGCGAGTCAGTGGGTGGCTATTGGGGTGATGAAGTGGCAGAAACGCTCATAGCGTCTCCCGAGCAGTAGTAACTTTTCATTAGCCTTTTCATCACTTAGTCTGCTTTTAATTAAAGTGCAAAATTAGTCCTTTTTTTTCCAAATGCAAAGTTTTCGGGCGTTTTTTTATTTAATCCAACGAATTTTATTAATTTTGCACTTATTACACATTAAATATATATGACTAAACTTGTAACTATTTTAATTGTATCATCGCTGCTTCTTCTCGTTGTCGCATGCAATGCATCTAAGCCGGCATCTGATAAGCCGGTTGGATCTGCGGTTGTCAATAATCCTGATACACTTGGTAAAATCGTATCTCTGGAGTACGTAGAGCATGGAACTATGGCTCAGCCCACCGACTATTTCAAACTCGTTCTTGAGAAAGGAAAGGTTAAGGTTAAGCGACAGCGTGGCTCTATGGTTGAGGAATTTACCACCGATGCTTCGGTGATGGATTCTCTCACTAAGGTTTACATCGATTGCAATGTAGGTGAGTGGAAAAGCAATTATCAGCCTTCGATTGAGGTTATGGATGGCTATTCGTGGAACTTTGAGGCAAAGTTCGACAATGGTAGGTATAAATACTCTCATGGCAATAATGCTCGCCCTGGGAGCAATGGTTTGAAGGAATTTAGTACATTAGTTTGGAATATAAAGAAATAATAATATGAAAAAAACATTCTTAGTATTAACGCTTATGTTGTTAAGCGTCAGTGCAATTGCTCAAAATGCTGCACAGAAGAAACGTATGGCCGAGATCCGTACGCTCTATGCTCAGGCTATGCAGGACTCTAAGGTTGATCCCGAGGTGCCTGAGGCCGATAACCATCTTTATATCGATATACAGCGCATGCTACCCGGCGCTGGATTGCAGAATGTAAAGACATCATTCTTCAGCAAGGATGCCGGCGACGAGGATAATCTTTACAAGTTGAATGTGTTCTTTATCCGTAGTAAGTATAATCTTGCGGCTCTTAACTTTGTTGAGGAATATGTGGTTGACCGGGAAACTCAGAATCCCGTGTTCATTTTCTTCAATGGAAACAGTTATCAGCACGACGGCACTGTGGAGAAGCGTTATTACTTCTATGCCGATGGTAAGCCTTGTTTCCTCCAGATTACCCACAAAGATGCCGAGGGTGATGTGATAAGCAAGGATGTCGTTACCGACTTCAATGATAATAACGATGCTCTGGATATGTACCGTTTTTTCCAGGAGAACATCAATGTCTATAATGCAGTTATGTATGTAGGTTTACACGAGTAATCCACCGTTATAACATAAAAGCAGCGGATTTGCCGATTATCAGGCAAATCCGCTGTGTTTTTTAGCGTGAATGGATATTATTCCAGTCCCTTGAACTCTGCGTCGGTTTCCCAGTTTATTTCCTTGCACGCAGTGTACATCGACGGGCAGTTGAATACGCGGTAATGCGTGTCGCCCTTTGCCTTTAGCACTTGCACGCCGCGCCATGGTGTGTCATAGCCGTTGCTGTAGACCTGCAGTTCGAGTACATACCCCTTGAGCGCATCGCTCTTCTCATATTTGTTGACTGGATGTGTGCGCACCTTTACCTTGTAGGGTCGGGTGGGGTTGTAGCCGTTATCGGGAGTTGCTCCTTCGAGGAACGTTGCTACAAGGTAAGGACGAGCATAGGAGTCCTTCGGGTCTTTGGGCTGGAGTTTCTCCTTGAGTTGGCGCATCACGCCGGGCAGATTGGTCTCGGTGTTAATCATCTCAAGGCATTGCTCTCCGGCTTGTGCATCGTTGTGGTACAGTTCCATTGCCATGAGCATGAGAACTACGGCTCCCTGGGGTTCCTGCCCCAGTTGCTCCATAGCGCTTTCAAACTCTGCCACCGACTTGGGGAACTTTTCAAATGTGATAGTCGACTCCACGCCACCGGTCCACTGGGTGTGGTCTATGTCACCATCTATGGTAATAGTCTGCGGAGTTACTTCCTCCACTTGCGCTTGTTGCTCATCGGGTGCTGCTTGCGCAGTGTCTCCTGTGGCTTGTGAGGTTGTGCCCTCGCTGCCACACGATGCCAGCATCAGCACCGATGCGAGGATGGTTGATAGTGATTTTCTTGCTTTCATATATTTTCAAGTTTAGAAAAAACTCGCAGAGCAGGCACGTGCCTTACCCTGCGAGATATGTGGTATTTATTTCTTATTCGCCCAGATACTCTTCTATCTTTGCGCGAATGAGCATGTCTCGGGATGCACCCAGTTTAATCTCGTCAAATCCGGCAAGATTAAGTCCCTGTGTCGGAACAATGGTAGTGTGGCCATCCAACTCTGACGAAGGTGTCATAGAGAACTTACCCTTTATGTCAACCTTCTCGCCTCCGGCAGGACCTTCAGGAACTTCCTTGGTGTTGATAGCATATTCAACGTCAGCCCCGAACGTTTCCTCGTTTCGGGCAAACTTTGTAACTGTGCCGTGTTGGATTTGGTAGGGAGCGTCGTTCATGCCTGTAAGATATGTTACAGTGAACGAGCCGTCTATACCCATTTCCAGGTGCTCAATGAGTGTGCCGTTGCTGTTGCTTGTATAGCCCCACAGGTCTGCTTCCTCTACCACGAACTCATCGTCACGGTATTGCTTGCCGTTCTTGTCGGTAAGCACCGTGATGCTGTAGTCCTTTAACTCCTCGTCAATCTTCACAATGTCCTTTGCGATAACCCTGCCTGCATAGAAGTTCCAGCTATAGCACATCTTGCCCAGGGAGTATAACTGCACGCTGTTGTCCTCGAGCAGCATGTACACATAGGGGTTCATGGGGTTGCCCATTACTGCCAGACCTTTCACCTTGCCGTTAAGACCATGGATCTCTTGCTCGGTCATGGGCGCGTCATAGGGATATTCACCGCCTATGGCATCGGTAAGGCAAGTCATGAACTTGTCCCAGTCGGTCCACACAAGTTTAACGCCGCCCTTGTCGGTCACCTCTACCTTGAGGCCGTCAAGTGTTGTGGCACTCTGTTTCCAGGATGAATCAAGTTGTTCGGTT
>DCGA01000159.1:15678-16436 GCA_002314465.1 bacterium UBA1790
CAGTACCCTCGCCACCTTGGGCGCTTGTACTATTATGACCGCAAGCCATAAGAAGAAGACTTGCGGTCATAATTAAGAATATTCTATTCATTTAGCTATATGCTAATATGATTTTCTATTTATTGCTGGGGCATTTCGGGACCCTGGGGCTGCTGGGGTACTTCAGGTGCCTGAGGTGCTACGGGAGCCTGGGGTGCTACGGGTGCAGGTGCGGGAGCTACCTCGGGAGCAGCCTGCTTTTTGCCCTTAGTGCTGAAGTAGAAGATGAGGCCACCTACTACCGCAAGGATGATAATACCGATAACGGGACGGTAGAACAGCCATGCGAGAGCGATGATGATGAGTGACCATGCAAAACCTACGATAGAGCAGATGAGGCCAACGCCGAAGCTCATGATATTTGAAAGGAAGGGGAGAACCTTGAGCAGTGTGCTCAGGATTTCGAACATAGTCTTAAGACCACCGATTACGATGAGGATACCTACGATGCGGAGTACCCAAGTCATCATTGAGTTCTCGTCGTTAGCGCTCTGGAACATCTCTTCCATGCTCTTTGTACCCATCTCAAGACGGTCGAACTTTCTGCCGTTCTTAGCAACATACTTGGTGAATGTGTCACCCTGTACCTTAGCGATTACAGAGATTGCCTGGTTGTTGGGAACATAAGTGAAAGTAACGCGAACGTCACCAATCTCGTTACCGTTGAGGCGGTTACCCAGATAGATTACGTTATTGTCAACGTGTACTTTGTTATAATC
>DCGA01000159.1:16448-16737 GCA_002314465.1 bacterium UBA1790
CCCTCGGCAGCAACATTGTTTGTGCTACCCTTAGAGAGCTGCTTGTCAATTTGCTTGAGAGTTTCCTCTGAAGCGTTAACGGGAAGAGCAGTCTGACCACCTACGCTGTGAACCAGGTCTTCGCTCAGCTTGTAAGCACCGAATTTAACTGTCTCGGCATACTTGGTGTCTTCTTCAACCTCAACGAGTACATCGTTCTTGATGTTGCGGTAGCTGGGATCTTCAAAGTTTGCTGAGTTTGTGGGGCTGCTTACCCATTCCTTGCTATAAGTATAAGTAGTGATAGTCT
>DCGA01000159.1:16792-17186 GCA_002314465.1 bacterium UBA1790
GTGCTCTACCCACTGGTAGTACTCTACATTGCGGGCAATCTTGATAGCGGTTGCGCTAACGCCAAACATGCCGTCAACGAGTGAGTCGGTAGTAACAGCCTTGTCACATGCGTGGATGAGCTGACCTTCGTTTGCGGGATCAACCTTAGCAACGCTTTCTACGTGAACAGCAGCGCCCTGTGCCTCTTCGAGCATCTTCTGTGTTTTTACAAAGTTACCTTCGTTCCACCACAGCAGTACTGTACCGGCGATGAACATAATGAAACCTACAAGAATGTTCTTGAACGAGTTGCCTACTCGTGTACCATAACCTGTGGTTGTAGTTTTAGTATAAGCCATAAGTTTTTAAATTTAGTTAGTAATTATTTAATTAACCTTAATTCCGCAACACTAT
>DCGA01000191.1 GCA_002314465.1 bacterium UBA1790
GTCGACGTCAATGTACTGGCGGGTCGCAACGAGGTTGAGATGCCTGCTGGCATATATGTAGTACTCGTGGGCGGCAAGAGTTTCAAGGTTATCATCAAGTAAGCCCCATTTTTCAGAATACATCCAAGAAATATACTTAAAATGCGCAAGGTTTTATTATTTATCGCAACAGTAACAGCCCTATGTTGCAACGCTCAGGTTGCCTGCCAACCAGGTCAACTTAGCACACTTGTAAGCGACAATACTATCACAACCCTCACAATCACAGGCCAAATGGATGCCCGCGACTTTAAGTTCATCGCTACCGAGCTCAACAACCTTGAGAGCGTAGACATGAGCGAGGTTGAGATTGTTGCATATGAAGACCTTGCAAATTCAACCCTGGGCAATGAGCACACATTTGCCGCCGCAACAGTCCCCACACTGTCGTTTGCCGGCAAGAAAGCGCTCACCACAGTGGTTCTCCCCAATAGCGCAACGGCCATAGGACAGGCAGCCCTGGCAGCATGCCCCGCACTCACTCAGGTGACCATGGGCACTGCGCTCACAACCATAGGCGACTACGCATTCAATGCCTGCACCTCGCTGCAAAGCGTTAACATTCCCTCGAGCGTAAGTACTGTAGGCGTCGGCTCATTCTCTCGCTGTCCGGCGCTCACAAGCGTTAACGTGACAACATGCGATACTCCCGCCGAGGCACTCACCATAGGCGACGAGGCATTCATGGACTGCCCCGCGCTGAGCAATGTAAACCTGGGCGAAAACGTAACTTCACTGGGCAACGCAGCATTTGCGGGCACCGGTCTCACCGTTATCGACCTGTCGCAATACAAGAAACTCCAGACACTGGGCAACTGGCTCTACGCCATGAGCAAGGTAACCAGCGCTACCCTGCCTTCGTCACTCACCGCAATGGGTATGGGTGCATTTGTTTACAGCGACAATCTCACCACAGCAGTTCTCCCCAAGGGGCTTGAGATGCTGGGCGACTACACATTTGCAGGCAACAGCGCCCTCACATCAATCGACCTGGGCAATGTAAAGACCATTGGCAACTATGCATTGTATGCCACAAGCGCACTGCAAGAGGTTACCATTCCCGAGCGCACCACATTCCTGGGCACTCGCGCAATGGCAGGTATGACTGCACTCGCACAACTCAACGCTACCCCCACCTCGGTTCCCGCCCTCGGCGAGAATGTATGGGAAGGCGTTGACCAACCCAACGTGAAACTCGCGGTGACACCCGCAACCATCGATGCCTATGCGGCAGCCGAGCAGTGGAAAGAATTCCTCATGGGTTACAACCTGCTGCTGGGTGACGCCGACGAAGACCTCGTGCTCAGCGTGGGTGACATCAACCTGATGATTAACGTAGTCCTGGGCCGTACCGACAAGTATCCCAAGCAGACCGATACCAACGAGGACGGAACAATCTCTATTGAAGACATCAACTTTGTGATTAACGCGATGATGGGCCGTGTACCCTACTCTTACATTTTCGTTACTCCCAACACCACCGATGAGGTAAGCATAAAGAACTTCTCGATTACTCCGGGCGAAACCCGCGACATTGAGGTTGTTCTCGACAACGCCGAGGCTTGCAGCCACATGCAGTGCGACATCAATCTGCCCGAGGGACTCACCATCGTGGGTGCCGAGACTGCCGAGCGTGCACAGTCGCACACCCTGCTCACCAATGTACAGGACGGCAACTGCCGCTTGATATGCTACTCGCCCAAGGGCACACACATCACCGGCAACCAGGGCGCGGTCATCACACTCAAGGTTAAGGCCGACGAGACTCTGCAGAGCGAAGCAACCATCGTTGTTGACAATGTGGTGCTCGCCGATGAGAGTCACCCCACCCTCTATGCTGCACCCACCACAACCGAGGTGAGCAACACCACCGGCATTGACGATGTTGTAGCAAGCGGCAAGGCCTATGCAACCGGCAGCACACTCGTTATCGAGGCACAGGAGAACTGCACAGCGCAAGTTGTAGCAATGAACGGTACTGCACTCACCGTAAACGTGGCTGCGGGCCGCAACGAGTATCAACCGGGCACCGGCTTCTATGTAGTGCGCATGGGAGGTAAGAGCTACAAGGTAGCAGTTAAATAATTTAAGAACAAGTTAAAAACAGCGTGGCAAAGCAAACTGCCACGCCCATAGACAACGACATAATCCAGAAATGGGAAAAAACAAACTGAAGAAATTCGCTGAGATGGAAACACTGGACTGTGTGTTTCAGTTTCCATTTGCAGTAATCAAGGATAACGAGTGTCCCATGCGCGGCCACTGGCATGAGAAATACTTCCACAACGACAACCCCATCGTGCTTGAACTGGGTTGCGGCAAGGGAGAGTATGCAGTGGGACTGGGCAAGCGTTTCCCCGACAAGAACTATATAGGAGTGGATATCAAGGGCGCCCGCATGTGGACCGGCGCAAAGCAGGTTGCGCAAGACGAGATGACTAACGTGGCTTTCCTGCGCACAAGCATCGAGTTCATCGACCGCCTTTTTGCTCCCGACGAGGTGTCAGAGATATGGATTACCTTCCCCGATCCACAGATGAAAAACGAGAACAAGCGTCTCACCGGCACCCGTTTCCTCAACAACTACCGTAAAATCCTCAAAGACGGCGGCCTTGTACACCTCAAGACCGACAGTCCCTTCCTGTATACATACACCGATGCTCTGGTGAAACTTAACAACCTTCCCGAGGAGGTCAACACCGACAACCTGTACAGCAGCGGCCTCGCCGATGACATCCTTGAGATAAAGACTCACTACGAGCGCCAGTGGCTGGAGCGCGGACTCACCATCAAGTATATCCAGTTCCATCTGCCCCACAACGTGGAGCTCCAGGAACCCGACATCGAGATTGAGCACGACGGCTATCGCAGTTACCACCGCGACCAGATTTTCTTCCAGAACAAAGAAGACTAAAACAATCTTACAATGACTTTATACCCCAATCTTATAATAGAAGCATTGCGCACAGTGCGCTATCCCGGCACAGGCAAGGACATCGTGGAGATGGGCATGGTAGCCGACGACATGCGCATTGATGGAAACAAGGTTTCTTTTTCTCTGGTATTTGACAAGCCCACCGACCCCTTCATTAAGAGCGTGGTGCGCGCCGCCGAGGTTGCAATAACTACCCATGTGGGCGAGGATGTTGACATCAAGGGCAACATAGCAGTTGCCACCCGTCAGCAGGCTGTACCCAAGCAGGAAGCACCCATCCTGCCCGGCGTAAAGAACATCATAGGCGTGTCATCGGGCAAGGGCGGCGTAGGCAAGAGCACCATCTCGGTCAACCTCGCCGTGTCGCTGGCACAACTGGGCTACAAGGTGGGACTTCTCGACGCCGATATCTTCGGCCCGTCGGTTCCCAAAATGCTCGGCATCGAAGACGAGCAACTCTTCATGCGTCAGGACGGCGACCGCAACCTTATCATTCCCGCCGAGAAATACGGAGTAAAGAACCTCTCGATAGGTTACGTTATTGATAAAAACAAACCCGCGCTATGGCGTGGAGGCATGGCAAGCAATGCACTCAAGCAACTCATCACCCAGGGCGACTGGAGCGAACTCGATTACTTTGTGATAGACATGCCCCCTGGCACAAGCGACATACACCTCACACTGGTTCAAACGCTGGGTATTACCGGCGCCGTAGTGGTTACTACCCCGCAAGAGGTTGCTCTTGCCGATGCACGCAAGGGTGTGAACATGTTCCTGAGCGAACAAGTGGGCGTACCCGTGCTGGGTATCGTTGAGAACATGTCTTGGTTTACACCTGCAGCCCACCCCGATGAGAAGTATTTCATCTTCGGTAAGGACGGCGGAAAGCAACTTGCCGAGGCCCTCAACGTGACACTCTTAGGACAAATCCCATTAGTGGCAAGCATTTGCAAGGGCGGTGATGACGGAGTACCCGTGACACTGCAGAACAGCGTTTCGGGCGCAGCATTCATAGAGTTGGCACGTTCGGTTGTTGACGCGGTCGACAAGCGAAACGCCACTTTGCCCCCGACCCACAAGGTGAATACGCACTAATTATTGACAAATATTATCCAATAACCCGCTAAGGCACATGGTTCTTTCTTGACAGACGGGTCTATATGCCTTAGACAAATAGTACAAATATGAAAAAATTATTACTGTTATCATTAGTTTCGGCAGCGATGCTGCTGACAAGTTGCGGTTCAGTGCCTATCACCGGCCGCAAGCAACTTAACCTGGTTAGTGACAGCGAAGTGCTCCAATCAAGTCTCCAGAGCTACACAAGTTTCATGAGCACTGCAACTATTTCAACCCAGAAGACCCAGAGCGAGCAGGTAACACGCGTGGGCAAGAAGATTGCCGCCGCTACCGAGGCTTATCTCAAGTCGGCAGGTCTTGAGAGCGAAATCCAGAACTTTGCATGGGAATTCAACCTCGTGAAGAGTGATGAGATTAACGCTTGGTGTATGCCAGGCGGTAAGATTGTCGTTTATGAAGGCATCATGGCACTCATGAGCAGCGACGCCGAACTCGCAGTAGTACTCGGCCATGAGGTAGCGCATGCAGTGGCAAAACACAGCAACGAGCGTATGAGCCAGCAGATGATTGCCCAGTATGGCGCACAGGCACTGAGCATCTTTACATCGGGTAAGAGCCAAGCTACACAGGCAATTGCACAGCAGGTTTACGGCCTTGGCGCTAACTACGGCGTGATGCAGCCCTTCTCGCGCAAGCACGAGACTGAGGCCGACGAAATGGGTCTCATCCTCATGTCTATCGCAGGCTACAACCCCGAGGTTGCCCTTACCTTCTGGCAGAAGATGAGTGCAGCATCAAGCTCAAACGTGCCTGAGATTCTCAGTTCACACCCCAGCGATGCAACCCGCATCTCTAACATCCAGTCTAAACTGCCCGACATCAAGCAGAAGTATTACACTGCACCCGCAGCAACCACTACAAAGACTACTACAAAGACTACCAGCAAAAAGACTACAACCAAGAAGAAATAACATAGTCCTGTAGGGAATAATACAGCTATCCCGCCCTCATCATGGTGATGAAGGCGGGATTGTTTTTCTATACCGACAGGCGGTTATTGCTGGAGCGACTCAAGGATTGCCTTGAGTTCGTTGTCGGTTGCTGTGAGTTTAGCACGACAGAAGTCGAGCAATTCCTTAGCGCGCTTGGTGTACTGGCTCAGGTTGTCGATGCTGCACTCGGGGTCCTGCATCTTCTTTACGAGTTCGTCAAGCTCGGTTACAGCCTGCGAATAAGTGAGTTTGTTTTCTTCCATAGTTATATTGTATTATTCTTTAAATTTCACTACCTGTGTACCCACAGCTCCGTCACGGAAGTGGGTAGTGATGAAATCGCCCACATTGAGTTCGCTCGCCGATGTCACGAACTTGCCGTTGCGTGTAGTGAGCGAGTAGCCGCGATTAAGGATATTGCGCGGCGACAGTAAGGCAACCTTGTCATCGAGCGACTGCAACTGCATGTTAGCCGTGAGGAGCGCTTGTGTCACAACACCCTTGATAATCTCTGTGGTGTGATCCATGCGGGTGCTCTGAGCATATAGCAATGTTCCGGTCGCCGTAGTAATAGCGCCGACATAGTTGTCAAGGCGGGTGCGCGATGTCGAAACGATGCTCTGCGCAGTAGCGGGAATCATTG
>DCGA01000120.1 GCA_002314465.1 bacterium UBA1790
GCGGAGGTCGCAGCCAGCGCGTTAACCACGGCACCGACCTGCGTGTGCGTGTCAAACTCACTCTCTCTGAGATTGCCAAGGGCACCGAAAAGAAACTTAAGATTCCGCGCATGGTATCGTGTAAGGCTTGTAATGGCACAGGCGCTAAGAATGGTACCGAACTCAATACCTGCCACACGTGTCACGGCACTGGCGTAGAGACTCAGATTCGCCAAACCATGTTCGGCACTATGCAACAGCAGTTTGAGTGCCGCACCTGCCAGGGTAAGGGCAAGGAAATCAAGGTGCGTTGTCCCGAGTGCAACGGTCAGGGTCTCAAACGTGCCGAGGATATCGTTACCGTAAACATTCCCGCAGGCGTTGCCGAGGGTATGGTACTTCGCATGAGCGGTAAGGGTAACGAGGCTCCCGGCGGTGGTGTTCCCGGCGATCTGCTCATTATCATCGAGGAAATCGAGGATGCACAGCTCATGCGCGACGGCAACGACCTCATCTATAACCTGATGATTGACTTCCCCACAGCAGTGCTGGGTGGCAAGGTCGATATCCCCAAGGTCGACGGTCAGGCTCGCGTTACCATTAAGCCCGGCACACAGTCGGGTACGGTGCTGAGACTGCGCGGACAGGGGCTCCCTTCGCCAGAGCGTTACGGTACCGGCGACATGCTGGTAAATGTCATGGTTTACGTTCCCGAGCACCTCACAAGCGACGAGCGCAAGGCTATCGAGGCTCTTCGCGACAAGGACAATCTCAAGGCTAACGAATCGACCAGTGCACGCATCTTTGGCCGCCTGCGCCATATCTTCGACTAACCCCGAGTCTATAAAAGAAAATATATTATTATATCGTAAGAATATAGCCTTAAATGGATTTTACTCGCGTAGCGAGTTTATTTTCCAGCCGAAGGCATAAACACTAAAAGATATATTTTCTTTTTATACCCAATAAACAGTTATACTAAAATTATTTAGATGAAACGTAATCACAATCACCGCGTGCCTCGTGCCACCGACAAGACGCTTGCCTTCACGGTGCGTCAAGAGAGCGGTTTGCTCGACTTCGTCATGAAGTGCCTCGACGGTATCAGCCGCAATAAGGCCAAGTCTATTCTCACCAAGGGTGGAGTAGAGGTTGACGGTCGTGTGCAAACCCACGTGGAGTTCAAGGTGCAGCCCGGCAGTGTGGTTAACATTAGCCGCCAGCCGCGTCCCATGGCAGTGAGCAATCCTCACTTCAACATCGTGTACGAGGACCAGTGGATTGTTGTCGTTGACAAGGAGCCGGGTGTGCTTTCTATGGGTGTGGGCGCCGGCAGTCTCAACATGAAGACGCTGCTCGACCGCCACTTCGTTGACACGCGCCAGAATTGCAAGGCCCATGTGGTACATCGCCTTGATTGCCGCACATCGGGACTCATGGTGTATGCCAAGAGCACCAAGGTTCAGCAAGACATGACCGAGGATTGGCACGCAACCGTTACCGACCGACGCTATGTGGCTCTTGTTGAAGGCGTGATGGAGCAGCCCGAAGGACGTGTCGAGAGTTACCTCAAGGACACTGCACGCATGGTCGTGATAAGCAGCCCCACCGACAACGGCGGTAAGTTTGCCGTTACTACATGGCGCCTCATGGAACAAGGCGAGAAGCATGCAATGCTCGAACTTAAGTTGCTCACCGGACGCAAGAACCAGATTCGCGTTCACATGGCCGACATCCACCACCCGGTGGTGGGCGATGGCAAGTATGGTAGCCAGGATGCTCCCGGCAGCCGCATGTGCCTGCACGCCTTCAAGTTGGCTCTCAAGCACCCGGTAACCGGCGAGGAACTCACCTTTGAGACTCCTGTTCCGCCTTATTTCTATCGTCGTATGCGATAAACCGTGCAAACAGATAAAATATATCGAGGGGCAATGTCAACTGCGACACTGCCCCTCGTTTTTTTCTGCAATCACTGTCGGTTTATAGCCAGCCGGCGCTCTTGTACCACTCAATGGCCTCGTTTACGCCCTTCTCAAGCGGGTACTTGGGCGAGAAACCAAAGTCGCGCTGGGCGGGTGTGGTGTCACACAGCCAGTTGCGCTGTTTCATTATCTTGAACTTGTCGTTGTTGAGCGTTGTGGGCTTTAGGGTAAACTTGCTGTACCATGTGAGCACCTGGCACACAATCTTCACTACCCACAGAGGACACACCACGGGCAAAGCCCATTTCTTGCCCAGTGCCTTGCACACCATGCCACGGAATTCCTTCTGGGTGTAACCCTTGTTTTCGCTTATGTAGTAGGCCTTGCGCAGTGGGCCGCGCTCCAGGGCGTCCATCACGGCGTTGGCGAGATCCTTGACATAGATGAAGGTGAGCATTTGCTTCTTGTAGCCCACGCTGAAGTCAAAGCCGTTCTTGATGCTCTTCATCATCAGGTAGTAGTCGCGCTCGTGGGGACCATAAACGCCTGTACAGCGGAATATGGTATAGGGATATCCCGGCTGCATCTGCAGGAATGTCTCGGCCTTGAGTTTTGACATGCCGTAGCGGGTGTTGGGCGAGGGAATCATGCCTTCGGTGAACGGGGTATAGTTCTCGTCGTCGCCCATGCCCATCACGCTCAGGCTACTCATGAGCAGGAATACCTCGGGAGTGGCATCAAGGTCGGCAAGTGTGTCTACAAGGGCACGCATGTAACCATAGTTTACGCGTTCAAACTCAATGTAGTTGGCACACTTGGTGGCACCCAGGTTGTGCACCACATAGTCCCACTTGCCGTGTTGCTCCAGGTGTTCGCCTATCTGCTTTTCGAGCACGTCGCTGTCGGTGAAGTCGAGTTCTATGAAATTGATGCGCTCGTCCTTGAGAAATTCGCGGTTAGTGGTGCTGCGCACTGCAGCCCATGTCTCGTGGCCACGGCGCAGTGCTTCCTCAACGAGGAATCCGCCTATGAATCCGCCTGCACCGGTAATGAGTATCTTCTTCATATTTTTTTATTTTCGGTACGAAGTTACTACATTTTTTGCGAAACAGCATATAATATCACTTTTTTACAAAACTTTCTTTAATTTTTTTTACTAACTTTGCACAACCTTTTTAAACTATTGTAATTTTTTTGCGTCAATAATAGTGACAATATATTTTTGTAGAACTTTTTAAATAGCTGTCGATATGAAAAGATTTTTACAACTCATGATGATAGTAGTGATTGGCTTGGGATTCACTTCTTGTGACAACCAATACTACAACGATGCACCCTTCCTGGGTACATGGGAGAGCATTCGATATGGCGAGAACGGCTATGAGTATGACCTTCGCCTCGATGAATTTCACAAGTACGTATTCTATAGCGACGGTACTGGCGTTTACAGGCAGTATGATGGTCTGGTAACTCGTTTCTTCTGGGATGATTACCCCCCAAACAAACTCCAACTGCGCCAAAGCGATGGTCTCAACGAGTACCTGTACTACGACTTTGACGGTCGTTACATGCTCCTGAGCACTCATTCTAACTTCCGCACTTATTACCTTTACGAGCCCATTTGGTAAGGGCATCGGTCAGGTGACGATACCACAGGGTCCTCTATCCCCAACCGGATAGAGGACCTTTTTATAACTAAATTGAGGAAATTTTAATAAAAAATGTACTTTTTTGTAATAAAATTTGGTAAATTGCATTGAATTTATTACTTTTGCCAATAGAAAAGTAACAAAAGATTTTTTAGCACAACACAAGTGGTGTTGCTTTATCGTCAATACCGCTTTTATCGAAGTAAATTTTCTCATACTCTAAAACTGGCGGGTGCGATTTTGGGAAAAATCGCACCCGTTCTATTTGTATTATTTCCCCTTTTTGTTGTAAATTTGCACTGAACTTATATTTACAAGATAATGAAACATAGATTTATTCTGTGTTTGCTTGCGGGCGCAGCTGTCGTCCTCGGCGCTACTGCTGGTGCCAGAGAGGACTTTAAGGCCGACATTCGCATCAGTGCCAATAATTACTGGGCTTATCCCGACCAGTCGCTGCCTGCTCTCACGCCAGCCCCCGAGGGTTATACTCCTTTCTTCATGAACCACTATGGCCGTCACGGCAGTCGTTGGCTCATAGGCAAGCGTGCCTATGATTATCCCGTTAAGCAACTCGAGATAGGCGAGCGCAACGGTATGCTCACTCCTCGCGGCAAGGAAGTGCTGGAGATGGCTCGCAAGATGCGCGAGGATGCACAGGGCCGCGATGGCGAACTCAGTGATGTGGGTCACGAGCAGCACCAGCGCATTGCACGACGCATGTATGCCAATTTCCCCGAAATCTTTGCAGGTGATGCTCCCGTGCGTGCCCGTTCCACTATCGTTATCCGTTGCATCCTCTCTATGCAAAACGAGGTTGACGTGCTCAAGTCGCTCAATCCCAACCTGCGCATCTCTACCGATGCCAGCGAGGCCGAGATGTACTATATGAACTACGACGATCCCGCAGTCAAGCCTTTGCGCAAGAGCGCCTACAAGTACTTCGACGATTTCCGCGACAAGCACGTGAAGCCCGACGCTATGCTCAAGCGTCTGTTCAAGAACAAGAAGTTTGCCAAGGATAGTATCGATGGTACCGAACTCATGATCACTCTCTTTGACCTTGTGGGCAACATGCAGAGCCATCATGCATATGATAACGTAAATCTCTACGATATCTTCTCGGTTGAAGATGCTTACAACGTGTGGTCTTACAACAACATGCGCTGGTACATCTTCAGCGGCGAGACTCCTCTCACTCAGTGCCGTGTCGATTACATGGAGGCTAATCTTGTGCGCAGTTTCATCGAGGATGCCGACCGTGCCATCAATCAGGGAGGCAACAGTGCGAGTCTGCGATTCGGCCACGAGAGCGTGGTTCTGCCGCTGGTGTGCCTCATGGGCATCAATGGCATGGACTACCAGACCACCGATCTTGAGCATCTTGCCGACCATTGGCGCACCTACGAGGTATTCCCCATGGCATGCAACGTGCAGATGGTATACTACCGCAACGCACAGGACGATATTATCGTTAAGGTATTGCTCAACGAGCGCGAAGCTACACTGCCCGTAGCCACCGATATGGCTCCTTACTATCGCTGGAGCGATGTGCGCGACTACTTACTCGACAAACTTTCACGCCAACCCTACGTTAAATCAATCATACAATGAGAAGGTTCATCACATCTATAATAGTTGCCGCAGCGGCCGTAGTGGCCATTGCAGGCACATCTCAAGAGGAGATTGCTGCACGTCTCACACGCAGCGCCAGCAACCATACAATTTATCCTGAGACCAACCTTCCTGCACTCACTCCGGCGCCTGCAGGCTACGAGGCTTTCTATATCGACCATTACGGACGCCACGGCAGCCGCTGGCTCACTCGCCAGTCGTCTTACCAGCGTCCCGTGGATGTGCTCATGAAAGGGCATAACGACGGTTTGCTCACCGAGCAAGGCGAACGCCTGCTGGTTACCTTAAGGCAGATCCTTGCGGCATCGATGAATCGCGCGGGCGAACTCAGCGACAAGGGTGCCGAGCAGCACCAGCGCATTGCCGAGCGCATGTACAACAACTTCCCCTCGGTCTTTACCGACGGTGCGGTTGTTGATGCCCGCTCTACAGTGGTAATACGTTGCATCCTTTCTATGCAGAACGCTACAATGACACTGCGCAAACTCAATCCCAACCTGCGCATCACCACCGATGCCAGTTACCACGACATGTACTACTTGGGTTACGGCCATGGCGAGGATACATTGGCTAACCACATCTCTGACGAAATCTACAGGCACACCAACGAGATGTATGAGGAAAACGTACATCCCGAGCGCTTTGTAAAGCAGCTCTACACCGTTCCCGACAGTCTGCCCATGCCTGTGGCACAGCGACTCATGCGCGATGTGTTTGACATTGCTGGAAGTCTGCAGGGCCACCACGCCTTTGACAACATCGACTTGTTCCACCTCTTTACCGGTGACGAGATTTTCGAACTGTGGCGCATGCGCAACATCGACTGGTACACCCGCCGTGCCAATTCGCCCATGAACGGTAACCGTATGCCTTTCATCACAAGGGCTCTTGTGCGCGACTTCCTTGACAAGGCCGATGCTGCTGTGGCAAGCGGCGAGCATGGTGCGGCTTTGCGATTCGGCCATGGAACCATCGTGTTGCCGTTGGCTTGCATGCTCGAGCTTGACAATGTGAACCTCTCGACTACCGACCTCGACAACCTTCACAATGTGTGGAAGTGCTACGATATCATTCCCAAGGCTTGCAACGTGCAACTTGTGTTCTATCGCAATGCCGCCGGCGATGTGCTTGTAAAGGCGCTGTTCAACGAGCATGAGGCTACATTGCCCGTGGCAACCGACATGGCTCCCTACTATCACTGGAAAGACCTCAGGGCCTACTACGAGAAGAAACTCGCCACCGAAATCGATTGGTCGGCTCACGCTGAGTAACATCACCTAATATACAAAAAAACAGGACACGCTTCCATCATTGGGGCGTGTCCTGTTGTTATTCTGTCAGGTTGTTGCTTAGTTAGTGAAGTCTACGCTTACACCTACTTGCAATCGGCGGGGATTGAGCGGGTAGTGGGGACTTGAGAAATAGTTGTCTCCGCCGAAGAGTTTGCCATTGGCGTGTGTGTAAAGCACGAAGAAACGTGCTTTCTTCAAGCGGAAGTTAGCGTAGGCATTCATGTAAAGGAAGTTGCCGCACTTCATCTCGTCCTGGGTGTGGAACGTCATAGTGGCAGGATTATAGGCCTGTGCGTAGAAACTTGTGTAATAGTTGGCATCAACGCCGAGTTGCACGTGCATCACCTTGGCTACCATGAACTGCAGGTAGAGGTTGCTGTAGAGTGCCAGTTTGGGAAGAGGTATTACCGACTGATTGCTCGATACCTGGTAGGTTACCTCGTTGTCCCAGTGGAATGCTCTGAACGACAGTTCCTGGCGCAGTGTGGCGCTGAGTACGCTTATCATGTCGCTGTGCTGGGTAGGCACATTGTCGTTGTTGAAATAAATGTAGTCTTTGAGTGTCTCATAGCCCACATTGATGTTGGTGCCGCTGAAGGGGAGATCAAGTTCGCCGCCCACGCGGAAACGCTTAATCTTGCTGAAGTCGTTATCCCATATAAAATGGTTGGTTGCCAGTTGGAAAAGCATCGAACTGGGGCTCTCGTTGCTGAAGCGTCCGTAGCCACGCACTGTGACGGTGTCGCCCAGCATCTTGAACTGGGTATCGATGTCGCCGTCAATGTTCATGTCGCCCTCTACGCCGCCTGCTACGCCAAACTCGGCTGTAGCGTTGTAGTGAAGCAGCGACCCCTGTGTCTTAGACAAATGTGCACCCGCGTAGAAACGGTTTTCGGTAGAGCGGCGGGGGATGGTTGCCGGAACCGGCGAAAGACCCTCGGCAGCGGCTTCAGCGCTTTCTTCGGTAGGGGTGAACATCGTCTGGCGGTACAGCTGGTGGTAGGCATAGGCCGAGAATCCGAATTTAGCCCACTTGTTGAAACCCTCGAGCATTGCGATGCCCACTGTGTTGGTGAGCGACATGTAGCTTGTGGTGTCGGCTGTGCCGGCAAGGCTCAGGTAAGTGTTCTTGAAGAACGACGCGTCGTCGCTTGCGCTCTTGTTGGTGAAGCGGTGGCGGCCGTCCTTATAGTCAAGCGACCAGATGAAACTGGTGACGGGCACATAGTGCTTGCTCACGATGGTATCGGTGATTGAGTCGCGCACGTAGCGGTAGAATCCCACCTTGTAGCGGTGGTTCATGAAGAACTCGGTGCCGCCCAGGCTGCTCTCGCTCGATGACAGATGCACGGGGATGGATTTGTTGTCGACGCGTGTCTCACCTCCCTGCACATCGGCAGGGTGGGTAATGTAGCGGTCGTCGGTGATGCCGCCGTTTTCCTGTGTGGTATAGGCATAGCGGTTGAAGAATGTCTGCACTTCATAGCGGTCGCCGGTGTAAGAGCCTCCCAGGTTCCACAAGAAGTTCTTGTCGGCTTGGCGGTCATACGAACCCTTTGAGTAGATATAGTCCATATTAGCGCCTATCTGCAGTCGTTTGTTTACATTGCCCGAGAAGGTAACCATGGTGCGGTCCTGGTTACTGTACTTGTTGCCGCCTGTAGTGTGCGACACGAGTGTCATGGGAATGCGGGTGTTGTAGAATACATGCGAGTCTACGCTGTGCAGCCATGCTGCAATCGCGTCCTCGAAGAAGAAGTCGCTGTAGTTCTCGCGGTTAAAGAAAACCTGGTCTTGGCCCGGCGAGCCGTAGTTGCCCGTAGTGGTCCACGCAAGGCTTTGCGAGGTGGGTACGGCATGCAGGTGATAGTTGACAAACGAGGTGTCAATCTCTGTCTCGGTGCGGTCGCCCAGAGGGTCACTGATGGTCCAGGCGTAAGAAGGTTCTATCTTAACGCCCTTGCCATGCACTGCAAGCGAGCACACGGCGCCCATTGCCAGCAGCACGATATATTTTAGTGTATTCTTTGTCATTGTAATGCAAAGGTAGTGATTTTTTTATACCGAGAGAAATATATTTAGTATTATTGTTAGTGCTTAATGTTTTATGGCATTGTTAAAAAAAGAAACGGCTTCACAGAGCCGTTTCTTCAGTGTTAGTATTGTTAATGTGTAGCATCTTCTGCTTTAGTCGTTGGGGTAGGCTGCGATGAAGAGGTTGCGGCCCTTGAGTTGCGGCTTGATGCGCACCAGGTCAGAGAGCTTAATTTCGCCCACTACATAGTGGGTGGTATCGCTTGAGTAGCTCTCGCTTATGCTCTTGAAGTTGAACAAAGCAAGGTCGGCCGATGTGTTGTAGCGCAGGTAGATGCGGAAGTAGACGTCGGTCGAGTACTGGGGTGCTGTTTCACCGCCCAGTTTCTTATATTCATACTTATAGTCGTAAGAGCATGCCATGATGTCGCTCAGTACAGCCGAACCTGTGGGATAGCCGCCGGCTCCACGGCCGAACATAAACTGCTTGCCGTAGTACTTACCCTTGATAACCACGCCGTTGAACTCATCCTCAACGCTGTAGATGTACTTGTCGCGCGAGAGCAACTGCGGGATGACGCACATCACAAGGCGGTTGTCGTCGAGTTTCTCAACGTGACCTATGAGCTTGATGCGGCGGCCCTTC
>DCGA01000041.1:0-13509 GCA_002314465.1 bacterium UBA1790
GTAAATGCGGTTGAGCCACCAGCCGAACGAAAGGCTGTTCATCATGTAACTGGTGTGCCACATTTCACCCCATGCGTCACAACTTATGCGACGGGCTTCGGTATACTGCGCAGGGAAGAGGGGCGAAATACTCAGGTCGAGGATGATATCGTCGCCACAGAGTTCGCGTATGTAGTTCATACCATAGTTGTAGGCCTGAACGCCGGTAGTGATGCCGGGCTCGTAGAAAGCGTCGGCCTCCTGGATACCCGAGCACATGAAGTCGAGCTTGAGGTACTCGAAACCGGCTTCCTTGAATTTCTTGATGTTGTATTCAAACAATGACTTGGCGGCAGGGCTTGTGGGGTCTATGCGACCGGTATTTATCTTGCCGTGGCACTTAACGCGGGCATCGCCATAGGTGTAGCCGTTGTTGCCTTCCATTGAGCGGCTGTCGCTACCCGACCAGTCGGTGAAGGGTGTCCAGTAGGCTCCGGCCTTCTGACCGTTGGCATGGCAGCGGTCGGCAAAGTCCTTGCGCTCGTCCCAGTTCATGTTGTCCCATGCGTCAAGGCCCACGTAAACAACGCCGTCCTTGGCCCAACCTTTGTCCATGAGTTTTGTCTTGATGAAGTCGCTTGCCGAAAGAGCACCCTTGTAGTTACAGTGCTTCTCCATACCGCCCCAACTGTTCCAACCGTAGATTGTGGGACCGTTGTAAGGGCGCTTGGGAGTGATTTGGGCGTTAACGTCGCCAAAGGTTTCCATACCTGTGCGCCAGTCGTCGAAAAGTCCTACCATCATAAGGGCTGACTTGACTTCCTTGCCGTAAACGGTGCCGTGAGGCATCATCACCTCGTCACGACGGTCGCGGGTTGCATCATGGGTAACGCCGCTGAATACCTCGAGCTTGGAAATGTGGCCCTGGGTAAGGGGGCTGCCGGTAAGGCGGACAGCCGACTTCCAGGTGTCGTGGGTAACACTACCCAGCACCATACCCTTCTGGGTAACGCCGTTGAAGATAGAAGTAACCTCAAACGAGATGCTGTCGCGGGCAGCACGGCCTGCCGACATTGATGTAGTCGAATTGGGGTTGCGGCTCAGGGGATAACTGCCGTAGGTCACAAAGCCGTCGTTGTCGAAGGGCACTGTGAGGAAGCGGTTATTGGCATCCTGGGGCAAGAAAAGGTTTGTGCCCTCGCTGTAGATAGGGCAAATGTAGTTGCTGCCCACCTGCGAACCGTTGTTGCTCAAGGTTACGTCGGTGAGAAGATAGTCCTTGTCACCCATAAGGTAGAACGCCTGCTCCACAGTGGGGAGAGTGCCGTTGCCCTTGTAGGTGATAGTGTACTTGCGGGCCGCTCCTGTTGCAGGAGTCACATCCTCGCTCTTGAACTCCACGTCGCTGTAGCTGGTGGTGTTCATTTCTGTGGCATTGATTTTAAACTTTGCATACACATCGTGCAGCACCGGCTGGCCATCCTTGGTGAACGAAACCATGCGGGTAACGTCATCGTAAGATACTGTCCAACGCCCTACTGTCACATCGGTAGTTGCAGCGTTCACGGCGAGCGAAGCAGCCATCAGTGCGAGTGCAGCAAAGATGCATTTAGTAACTTTCATGAAGTTTTTCATATAGTTTGGTTTTTGAATTTGCGTATATAGTTTTTAACAAGTGCAAAATTAGTGTATCATGAGCAAAAAATAGTATACTATTATCCCAAAAAATATAAAAATTGGGTCAAACCCGTGCGACGTCGGCAATACAGGGTTATTGTACTGCTTACATTTACTACTTACAACGAAGGCATCGGGCCGTATGATTACAGCCCGATGCCTTCTTATTCGTTGCAGGTATTAATGTCTGTTTTGCCTTGTCACGACACCATTTACCGGGTCATCGTGAAGGTGATATTGCCGGCGTTGAGGAGTTGGTCGTAGGTAATGAAATTACCTTCGAGCGCCACACCGTCGACACTCACGCCTGCCACATGGCAGTTGTCCTCGCTCAAGCCTTTTGCCTCTATGGTCAGCGTGTGTGTAGCACCCGTCTTGGGCGAAGTGATGTCAATAGTTACACGCTTGAACTGGGGTGCTCCCAGGGCAAAAATGTTGCTTGCCGGGGTCACGGGATAGAAGCCCATAACCGAGAAAAGGTACCACGCCGACATCTGTCCGCAGTCGTCGTTACCGTTGAATCCGTCAGGGGCGTTACGGTAGTTTTCACGCACATGCTTGCGCACCAGTTCCTGTGTCTTGCGGGGTTGTCCGCAGTAGTCGTATAGGTAGATGTAGTGATGTCCCGGTTCGTTGTCGTGGCGATAGTGACCGCCTTCAAAGTTCTGGTCGAGTTTGCGTGCAAAAGCCTCGTTGCCGCCCATCATCTCTATCATGCCTGGTACATCGTGCATCACGCAGAAGAGGTAGGTCCACTTCGAACCCTCTGTTAGTCCATGGCGGTCATGGTCGTTGAGGTCTATCCACGAGCCATCGTAGCGGCGTGGGAGCATGAATCCTTTCTCTTTGTTATACTGGTTGTGGTAATTCTGCGACCATCGCATGAGTGCATTATAGTCATCCACTTTGTTGAGGTCAAGTGCCACCTGGGCAATGCACCAGTCGTCGACAGCATATTCAAGTGTGCGCGACACACTCTCGGCTGTGCGGTCGTCGGGTACATAACCTATTGTGTGATAAAAACTTGCTCCGGCACGGCTCTCATAGGCGGTCCAGCGGTCACGGTCGCCGTAACGGCGCTGCGTCTCGCAGTCGGGCGGCACCATGGCGTCCTTGCGCATTGCCTCGTAGGCGAGGCGCACATCATAGTTGCGTATGCCCTTCATGTAGGCGTCGGCAATCACCGCGTCGGCATGGGTGGCAATCATGATATTGGTGTACGACGGATTGGGCCACATAGGCAGCCAGCCGCCTTCCTTGTACATGTTGAGGAGGCCCGTAATCCAGTTACCGGTGAGTGTGGGCTCAAGCAGTGTCATGAGAGGATGAGTGGCGCGGAAGGTGTCCCACAGCGAGAAATCGTTGTAAGACAACCCCTCGTGCACCTTGTCGTCCATGGCGCTGTAATAGCGGCCGTCCTCGCTGAAGTCGCGAGGGAACAAATAGTTGTGGTAGAGGGCAGTATAGAACACAGCCTTGTCGTCGGAGTTATCGGTTTCAACGCTCATCTTCGACAGTACATCATTCCATGCATCACGCGTCTGGGTACACACGGCGTCAAAGCCTGCTCCAGCCACTTCCTTGTCAAGATTGGCGCGCGCCTGCTCCACGCTGATGAACGATGTACCCACCTGCGCGGTGACGGTTGTGCCTTCCTTGGCAGCAAACTCCACAAACGCACCCATACGAGTACCCAACTGTTCGTCACGGCCACGGAACACACTATCGCAATTCCATGTGCCATAGCCCGTTAACTTGCGGTCGAAACGCACAACGAAGTATCCCTTGAAATTGGGCGTCTCGGGGCCTATCTGTGCCGACTGGCGGTCGGGGTTATAGCCCACTATCTCGTTGCGCTCAAGGTCAACCTTTACCCAACCGCGCATCTTCTTCAGGCGGGGGCCGTAGTCATTGCACCAGTCGCCCAAGGCGGGGTTGAGGTTGATGCCCTGCAGCACCAGTCGCTGCACAGCCTTCTTGGGGAAGGTAAAACGCATTATCGCAGCACGGTTGACCGCTGTGAGTTCGGCGCGTATGCGTCCCTCGGCAGCCTGCATATCAACACTATAGTAATAAGGGGTGGCCTTTTCCTTATCATGGACGAAGGGGAGTTTGCGGTCATCGGGAAGAGGACGCACCTCATCGCTGCACTGGGGCATGAGCGACATGTAGCCGTAGTCGCCCATCCACACTGTGGGCTGGTGTGTTGCCATGAGGCCCATGATGTTGCTGTCGTCGTACACATAAGCCATCGTACCCATCTTGTTTTCACGGGTTTGCGCCATAAAATTGGTCATGGCATGCGGAACGCCCACAAAGGGTGCAGTACCACCCTCGCCCTTGAGCGCTGTGCCCATGTGCACATTAACGTGGTCGACCGGACCCTTGGCTACCTTAGCCGCACCGGCGCTTGCCGCCACGAGCATAGCACAAATAATGAGACCTACTCTCTTCATATCGTAATCCTTTCATTAAATCATTTAACACCCACCAAATTCCACTCGCACGAATCGCTCACACCCTCGGCAGCAGTGACAACGACCTTGTTGACACCATCTTGCAGCTGCACTCCGTGGGCAAGCCACACGTTGAGTTCGAGTTTCTTGAGGGGATAACTATTACCGTTAACTGTGAGAACGGGATTCTTACAGTTACTGTATACTTTCACTTCGGTCATCATCTCCTGGCGCGAGGTATGGCGGCGCGAGGTGATGTAAACCATGGGAGCGGGGTTCCACTGCGCCTTATAGAAGTAAAATGCATCCTTGCGCACCTTACGGTCGTAGGTCACCAGACCCTTGTCGTTGATGCCCATGGCGTCACCCTCGTGGCGGCCTGCGCTTGCAAAGTCAAACATGTTCCATACAAACGTGCCCCACAATTGCGGACTCTTGTCTATCTCCTTGTAATTGCACTCATGCACAAAGGCTTGCCACTCCTCGGGATGCCACTCGCCATCGGTCTTGGGGGCCGACTTCACGTGCTGGTCGTGGTGCTTGATGCTTGCTCCCGCACCATACTCGCTTATGGCTATGCTCTTGCCGCTGTCGGGCTTATAGTTCCATGCAATGGTCCACTTCATGGCAGTGGGATCACTCCAGTACCAACCGGGATAGGTGTTGTGTCCCACGGCGTCGGGTATCTGGTTCTCGGGGCGTCCGGCATTATTGGTTGCGCCCACGGTGATACGTGTGGGGTCCTCGCGGTGTGCCAGGTCGTTGAGACGCGACACGAGCAACTCGGGCATAGTGCCGTTACCCAGTTCGTTATAGAGGCTCCAACAGAATATCGACGGGTGGTTGTAACTCTGGCGAATGAGTTCCACGAGCATCTCACAGGTGTTGGCGTCAAACTCAGCATTGTCGAGCGTACCCTTCTCCACAAAAGGTATCTCGGCCCACACGAGCATGCCCTCACGGTCGCACAACGAGTAAAAATACTGGGAATGAGGATAATGAGCCAGGCGAATGGTATTGGCACCTATCTCCTTAATCATAGCCATATCCTCGTCGTGGTCGGCCTTGCTGATGGCCCAACCCTTATCCTTGCGGTCCTGATGGCGATTGACACCGCGCAACGGATAATGCTCTCCATTGAGGAAAAAACCGTTGTTATGGTCGATGCGGAAAGAGCGAAGTCCGGTTTCCTGTACCACCTGGTCAAGTACCTTGCCACCGCTTATCAGTTCCACCACAAAGCGGTACATTGCGGCGTCTTTCTTGCCGTTCCACAAGCGCGGATTATTTATGGTAACGGGGAGTGTGATATTGTAAAAATCACTGCCACGCATCATGTTACCGCCCTCACAACTGCCAATGAACAGTCCGTCGGCGCCGAAGACGCTTACACGCAGTTGCAGACGCGATTTTACCGTTGCAGCGAGGTCGACACGGGCGGTCACATCCACCTGTGCCTGCTCGGCTGTGATTTTGTTTTGCTTGATATACACGCCACAGGTGGCATGGTCAAGGAGTGTAATGCCGCTTGTAGGTGCAACCTCCAGATATACAGGGCGATATATACCACCAAACACGGTAAAGTCACCCGCCAAAGGAATGATGGTTTGGTCGGCCTCGTTGGTCACTCTCACCAGCAGTTCGTTGCCATTATCCTTGAGGAAAGGCGTTGCGTCGGCTGTAAAGGCCGTAAACGACCCTTTGTGCTCGGCAGCGAGGTTGCCGTTTACATATACCCAAGCATGCTGGCTCACACCCTCGAAGTGCACAACCACGCGCTTGCCCTTGATTCCCTTGGGAGTATCAAATGTGTAGCGATAAGTGCCTGCACCGCGGTAGTAATCCTTGGAGCAGCCGTCCTGAGCGTTCCACGAATGGGGGATTGTAACGGTTTGCCACTCAGAGCAATTTGCGCTCGGCTTTACATCTGCACGAACAAATTCCCAGTCGCCTGCCAAGGGCTGGGTCCAGCGCAACTGAGCCGTTGCAGCCACGGCGGCAGCAACAGCAATCACAACGGTGAAGATCAATCGAAGGTTTTTCATGTTGCAAAATTACTAATTCACATTAAAATAAAAAATAATAATTGTCCTATTTAATGCCACGATTGTTGTAATAACACTGCTTATCACACTTCCAGGCACTCCTTACCGACATGCAGAAAGGCATGGCGACGAGTCAAAAACGGCACACGAAGAGTGCGTCCACAGTGCATTGCAAGGCGGTTTGCCGCACTTTCTCCCGGAACGTATAACTGCAATTAGGACATATTTTTTATTTTTTGAAGAAAAAGCACCATATTTATTGTATAAAATAAAGTAATTTTGTAACTGTAAAAAAGGGCGCGCAAGCAGCGCTCCCCAAGACACAAACCGACAATGAAAAAACTACTCGCCATAATAACCCTTGTGCTGTGCTCGGCAACCGCCGTGGCGCAGAACTACCCCTTCCGCCACTACTTCAGGCACATCACAAGCCAGGACGGATTGTCACAGACCGACGTCAAGGCAATCCTGCAAGACTCTTACGGCTTCATGTGGTTCGGAACCCGCAACAAACTCAATCGATACGACGGCAACTCCATGAAGGTGTTTGAGTGCCGCGACCTCGTTACCGGCGAATGCAACAACAACATTTCGTCGCTCTACGAAGACGCCGACAAGCATCTGTGGGTGGGTACCGACAAGGGTATTTTCGTCTACAACCCCGTTGCTGGCACATTCTCGTTCATGGATATCAAGACAGCACGAGGCGTGTCGATGAACGACTGGGTGGCACAGATGGAAACNNCGGTTTCCATCTAGATGGAAACCGACAACGAAGGCAACACATGGATCATCGTGCCTAACCAGGGCATGTTCAAGTACAACAGCAAGAAGAAAGAGCTCAAGCAATACACCATCACCCCTGCAGGACACCCCGACAAGGGCACACCGCAGTGTATGGTTATCGACAAGGGCGGACGCCTGTGGGTAGGTACCGACGGCAACGGCCTGTTTTCTTACAACGCAAGCCGCGACGCCTTTGAGCAATTCATGGGCGATAGCGGAAACAGCTCTCTCGCCGACGAGAACATCTACCGTATGGCCGATTACGGCGAATCACTGGTTCTCGGTATACACGAAGGTCGCCTGCGCAAGTTCGACAAGCGTAAGAACGAGGTAACCGACGTGAATGCCCCCGATGTCCACTATAAGATTATACGCGACGTCAAGTGCTACGACGACGTGCTGTGGGTAGGTACCGACAATGGTGTCTACATCGTGGACGAACTGAAGGGCCTGTGCGAGAACATCTGTTACGACGCGATGTGCGAGTACTCGCTGAGCGACAACCAGACAGGTCGCANNATATATCGCGACCGCGAGAACGGCATGTGGGTGGGTACCAACCACAGCGGCATAAACTACATGCCGCAGCAGGGCATGCAATTCATGCGCTACGTGCCGCTATCGGTTCCCGGTTCTATCAGCAGCCGACGCATACGCGAAATCGTGGAAGACAATAACGGCAACATCTGGATAGGCACCGACAACAGGGGCGTGAACATCTTCAACCCCGTTACCGGCAACATCTCGCTTGCACACCTCTCGAGCAACAAACCGCTGGCGATGCTCAACGACGGCGGCAAACTGTGGATAGGTTTCTTCAAGCACGGTCTCGACATCGTATCACCCTCTACAGGCACATCGTCGCATCTTGACGTGGAGAAGATGGGGCTTAACGACAACAGTATCTATGCCCTGTGCCACGACAGCAGTGGCCGCATGTGGATAGGTAACGGTTGGGGCGTTTACATGTCCGAAACGGGGTCTAACACCTATGAACGCCAGGAACAATTCGGTCTCAACTACATTTACGACATCATTGAGGACCGCGACAAGGATATATGGGTAGTGACTATGGGTAACGGCGTCTACCGCTACAACCCCACAACCCGCAAGACCACGCACTTCCTGCACAACGAGAAAGACAGCACAAGCCTGAGCAGCAACTCGGTGAGCAACGTCATGGAGGCATCGAGCGGACTGCTGTGGTTCTCGACCGACCGCGGCGGCATCTGTGCTTTTGACAAGAAAACCGGCAAGTTCAAGACCTACAGCGTAGCCCAAGGGCTGCCCGACGACTCGGCCTACAAGATTCTCGAGGATAAGGACGGCAACCTGTGGTTCGGAACCAACAACGGCCTTATCAAGTTTGACCCCAACAGCGGCAAGTGCAAGGTATATACTACCCACAACGGACTGCCCAGCAACCAGTTCAACTACAAGTCGGCTCTCAAGGCAAGCAACGACGTGTTCTACTTCGGCAGCAACGAGGGACTCGTGTCGTTCAACCCCTACTCTACCAGCGCCAACGAGTATGTACCGCAGGTCTATATCACCGCCCTGTTCATCAACAACAAGGAAGTTACTCCCAGCGACGAAGATTCTCCCCTCAAGGAAGACATAGCATTTACCGACCACATCGTGCTCTCACACGACCAGGCCGAGAACGTAGGATTCGGCTTTGCGTCACTCAGTTATGTTATGCCCGATGCCAATGCCATTGCTTACAAAATGGATGGTGTGAGCAAAGACTGGATTGAAACAACCGAGGCACGAAGCGTGACGTTTGCCAACCTCTCGCCGGGCAACTACACCCTCCACGTGAAGGGCGGCAACAGCGACGGCGTGTGGAACGAGGAAGAAACCGTGCTCCACATCACCATCGAGCGCCCGTGGTGGGGTTCTGTATGGGCTTGGCTCATCTACCTTACCATCATTGCCGGCATCGCTTGGTTTGTCCTGAAGCAATTAAAGGCTATCAACGACAGGAAGGCCAAGGAAAAACAAGAGCGATTTGAAGACGAGAAGGAGAAAGAGTTGTATCGCACCAAGATCGACTTCTTCACCAGCATAGCGCACGAAATACGCACTCCGGTTACGCTCATCAACGGACCGCTCGAGAACCTCATGGAGATGGACATCGTCGACCCCGAGATTAAGCGCAACCTTAACACAATGAGCCGTAACACCAACGACCTGATGGCTCTCATCAACCAGTTGCTTGACTTCCGCAAGGTCGACAGTAACAAGATGGACATCAACACCGTGTCGATAAACATTGCCAGCATGCTGCGCGAGTGGTGCCGCAAGTTTGAGGAGTCGGCGCGCAGCCAGGGTCGCACTATTACCCTCGAAGGTGCCGAGGATAAAGCCTATGTGCTTGCCGACCGCAACTCTACAATCAAGATACTTAACAACCTGTTCTCTAACGCAGTGCGTTACAGCGACAGCATGATTAAGATAAACCTCACAGGCAATGAAGATGCAACCGTTATCACATTTGTGAACGACGGCGAGACCATTCCGCCCGAGGACTACAACAAGATATTTGACGCGTTCTTCCAGATGAAGCGCAACGCCAATTCTACTTCAAGTTCGGGCATCGGCCTGTATCTGGCTCGCTCGCTTGCCGAACTCAACGGAGGTTCTCTCGTATATGACGAGGTTGACGGACTCAACAGATTCACCCTCACCCTCAAGACTCTCAAGCGCAGCACCGCCGAGGCTATCAAGGACAACGACACCATCGTTGTGAATGAGGAAGAAACCAATGATGAACAGCAACGCAGCGAGACTGTTCTCGTGGTCGACGACAACGAGGAACTCCTCACTTTCATAGGCGAGAAACTCAAACAATATTATAATGTGCTGACAGCCGAAAACGGCGTTAAGGCACTCGAGGTGATGGCCAAGTCGGCTGTCCACGTGGTGGTAAGCGACATCATGATGCCCGAGATGGACGGCATAGAGCTGTGCAAGCGCATCAAGAACGACATCGAGACCAGCCACATCCCCGTAATCTTGCTCACAGCCAAGAACGACCTCGACAGCAAGGTAGAGGGTCTGCGCATAGGTGCCGACGCCTATATCGAGAAGCCGTTCTCGTTCAAGTATCTCGTGGCACAACTCACGTCAATCTTCGACAACAAGCGTCGCGAGACCGAGGCGTTCAACCGCAAGCCGTTTGTCCCCACTGGCAACATGGGCATGAGCAAGGCCGACGAGAAACTCATGAACAAGATTGTGGAAGCAATCGAGGAAAACATCGAGAACCCCAACTTCGGCGTTGAGGTTCTTGCCGAGCAAGTGTGCATGAGCCGCAGCAGCCTCCACCGCAAGATCAAAGCAATCTCGGGTACTTCGCCCACCGATTTCATACGCCTCATACGCCTCAAGAAGGCTTCGGCACTCATCGCCGAGGGCAGTTACCGCACTGGCGAGGTGTGCTACATTGTGGGCATCAACTCTCCCTCTTACTTCATCAAACTGTTCCAGAAGCAGTTTGGCATGACTCCCAAGGAGTTTGAGAAACAGCAGCGTGCCGCACAGGCCGCCGCCAAGCAACAGCAGGAAAACAACGAATAACAACAGGAAACAAAGCGAAAAAGATAATTATACGATTGTTAGGTTATGAGAACACTTAGTTTGTTAATCACAGCAATGATTGCAGCCACAGCCATGGCAATGGGTGGGTTTGTGTCGGGGGCGTTATGGAACGACACCGACGGAAAGCACATCAATGCCCACGGTGGCGGCATCATGTATCACGACGGAACCTACTACTGGTATGGCGAGTGCAAAGGTGACCTCACCTACCGCTCTCCCGGTGTGGGTTGGGAGTGCTATCGCACCGAGACCGGCGGCGTGTCGTGCTACTCGAGCAAGGACCTCTACAACTGGAAGTTTGAGGGAGTAGTGCTTGAACCCGACACCACATTCTCACGCAGCGATACTCACCCCACAATGGTAGTGGAACGTCCCAAGGTAGTATACAACGAGAGCACAGGAAAGTTTGTAATGTGGATGCACATCGACAGCCCCAACTATGGCAAGGCATCGGCAGGTGTAGCAGTGAGCGACTCTCCCACAGGCAAGTTCACTTACATCAAGAGTTTCCGCCCCAACGGACAGATGGCACGCGACCTTACCGTCTTTAAGGACGACGACGGCAAGGCATACCTCGTTTACTCATCCGAAGAAAACAGAACAATGCACATCAGCCAGCTCACCCCCGACTACCTCAACACCGTGGGCACCTACACCCGCAACTTCGTGGACAAGTCGCGCGAGGCTCCCGCGATGTTCAAGCGTGGCGGCAAGTATTACATAGTGTCTTCGGGATGCACCGGCTGGTCGCCCAACGAAGCCGACTATGCGGTTGCCGACAATGTCACAGGTCCATACACGCAGTTTGGCAACCCCTGCAAGGGCAAGGACGCCGACAAGACTTTCTACGGCCAAAGCACATTTGTGATTCCCGTGCAAGGCATGCGCGACACGTTCATCATAATGTTTGACCGCTGGAACAAGCGCGACCTCATAGACTCGCGCTATCTGTGGCTTCCCGTCACATTCGAAGGCGATAATATGTGCGTAAACTGGACCGAGAGTTGGTCGCTCAACGACTTTATCGTAGAAACAAAATAAAACCACCTAATATAATAGTAAACACTTTTAGTTCTCACAACTATTGCAATCGACCTACAAAAACTGAAACAATATGAAACGCATCTATCTTATAGGCATACTTATGACAATAGCGGCAACCGCAGGTGCACAAACACCCGGGGCTGCATCTAATATTAAGTTTACACGCGTGAGCCAGCCAGTCCCCAAGCAAGTGGCAATAGGCACACAGCAGGCTGGCGAATTCTACCATTCGCAGTACACCGGTGCTGCATGGGGCGACTACAATGGGGACGGATACCTGGACGTTTTCTACAGCGACCGCAACCAGCATGCCAGCTCATCCAACGTGCAGTCTAACCTCTACAAGAACAACGGCGACGGCACCTTTGCTCGCGTGACATGGTCACCCTTTGCCGGCACAGCGTTTTCAAGCCCCGTGTGGTTTGACTTTAACAACGACGGACTCCTCGACATGTTTGTGTCGGGTGTGGCTTCTTGGGGTTACAAGTGGAAAGAAGAAGACACCAACCTTGATGCACTCAAGTGCCACCTCTACATCAACAAGGGCAACGACAGCAACGGCAATGCCACCTTTGAGGAAATCACCGACTGCGGCGTGAAGCCCGTGTTCAACGCTATGGGCGGCAAGGGCCACATGGCAGTTGCTGTGGGCGACTACAACAAGGATGGCTACACCGACATGATTCTCACCGGTTTTGACGAGGTTGACCGCAGCACCAAGGAAAAGACTTGGCTGGCTACCCGAACCTGCTATCTCTACAAGAACGTGGGCGGAAAGAAATTTGAACTCGTTGAGGCTCCCCTTGCCAACGGCGGCCAGTTTGTAGGCCTTACCGACGGTAGCGTCACAATGGTTGACCTTGACGGCGACACCTACCCCGACATCGTGGCCAACGGTTACGACGACCACTACGAGAGTTCACTCCACATCTACTGGAACATGGGCGACGGCACATTCGTGGAGAAGGAAAGCGGCATCAAGGGCCTCACCGCAGGCATCGTGACTGTGGGCGACATCGACAATGACGGACGTCCCGACCTCATCATGGGCGGTATCTACGAGAATTGCAACCGCAAGAGCATGTACATTGCACGCAACACCGGACGCCGCAACTGGGAACTGGTCAACGTTGATGCATTTGAGGGCTGCGACGGCACTCAGATTTCGGTTGGCGATGTCAACCAAGATGGTCTTGCCGACCTCCTTGTGGGCGGTCACGGCCAGACTCACGAGCACACTACCTGGATTTATGCCAACCAAGGCAACTTCACTTTCGAGGTAAACGGTGCGCACTATAACGACACATTCGGCAAACTGGGCCACTTCAACCGCGTGACACACGGCAACCAACACCTCATCGACTATGATAACGACGGTTATCTGGACGCGTGGAGCAGCGGCTGGTGCAACGGCACATGCGGCACAGGCTGTCTTACCGAGATTTACCACAACGTGAGCGCCAACAAGGGCGTGGAAGCCAACACAGCACCCTCGGCACCCACTGGACTTCAGGTGGCGGTTGACAGCGAGAGCAACCTCGTGACATTCACATGGACTGCTGCAAGCGACGACTTCACCCCCGAGGCAGCATTACGCTACAACTTCTACATCAAGCGCAAGGGTAGCGACGAGGTGTTCATGATACTTCCCAGCGACATCTCAACGGGTTTCGTTCGCGTGGGCAATACCGTAGGCGCTCTCTACACCTGCAAGTACGTGACCAAGGTTGCCGAGAGCGGCACCTATGAATGGGGCGTACAAGCCATCGACAACGGTAACAAGGGCGGACTGTGGGCGACTGCCACCAGCGACATCAATGTGAGCGGCATCAACACCGTAACCGTGAGCAACGTAGCCAAGGCATGGAGCAACGGCAACACCCTCTACTACAATGTCGACGATGCAAGCACCATGAGCG
>DCGA01000041.1:13516-22557 GCA_002314465.1 bacterium UBA1790
AGCGTTTACAGCATGGACGGCTCACTCGTGAAAACCGCCAGCGTGACCGAGAACGGCGCAATGGCAATGGATGTTACCGGCGCTTATATCATTGTGCTCAAGAACGACAAAGGTGTTTACACTACAAAGGTAAGATTCTGATTACCCGCACATTATTATGCACATGATCTATCGAAGCATACTTTATACTATAGCCGCATTGGCAACCGCCATTAGTGTACGATGCGAGACCATTCATCTCGACGGCACTCAATGGAAATTTTCGCGCATTGACCGCACAGGAGCCGTATATTCGGCACCTGTGACTGGTCTTGGCGAAAGCACCATCGACCTGGGAGAAAACAAGGCCGTGGGCGAAATCGTCATTACATTTGACGGCGATGCAGTACAATGGGCAAAGGTCGGTGCAATGACCAGTACCGACGGCAACGACTGGCACAAGGTGCACATTCATGAGGATGTAAAGTGCCAGGCCAACATGACCAACGTGTTTGCAAGCGTGGGAGCTACTGTGGGCTTGCAGCAAGAGACTACCAGCACAAGCGGACTCGTGAGCCTGCAGCGCGAATGCCGCTTCATCAAGTTAAACCTGGAGCGCGCCATGGACAACGACAAGCACGATGTACCGACGGGCAAAATCGATGTAATGGTTACACCCAAGGTCGATTACAACGTGATACACGAGGCCGCCACAACCGGATATGACGACTCTAAATGGGAAACCGTGGGCGTGCCCCACTGCGTCAACGAGTATGACTCTTTCCTCAACGGCACCAGCGGAGAGCGTTGCTGGCGCGGCGAGGTGTGGTATCGCAAGCATCTCGACATCGACAAGAAATACAAGGGCAAGCGCATCCTCATCGAGTTCCAGAGCGTGAACATAGGCGCTGTGGTTTATATCAACGGACATCCCATCAAGGGCAATTCCAAGGTGCCACAACCCGGTCCTGTGACTCACGTGGGCAGTTTCTTGCCATTTACCATAGATATCACCCCCTACATCAACTGGGACGGCGATAACGTGCTGGCAGTGAATACCTCCAACAAAAAAGACACATTCTTCACCTGGCCCGGATTTGGCGAGTGCGAAGGCTTCGGCCAGGCAATGGGCGGCATCACAGCACCCGTGATGATGCACATCAAGAACGAGGTTTACGTTCCTACCAACAGTTATTCTCCCATCGAGCAATGGGGCACGTACTACGGCACCCTTAGCGCAAGCAAGGACAAGGCCGTGATGCGTTTCATGACTGTGGCGCAGAACGACGGCAAGTCGATTGCGCGAGTTACAATCAAGACTCGCCTGCTCGACAAGAACGGCAAGGCGGTTCTCAAGTTTGAGCAAAACGGCGTAGCAGGTCCCGGCGGACGCTTCGTGAGCGATCACACCGACTCTATCGCACATCCCACCCTGTGGTATCCCGTGGGCGGAAGCGGCACTCCCTACCTCTACACCGTGGAGGCGAAGACATACGTTGACGGACGCCTCACCGATACCCACACCGAGAAAATGGGCATTCGCACCATCACCTGGGACGACGACTACTGCTATATCAACGGCGAAAAAACGATTCTGCGAGGATTTGGCAAGCGCAACCTCTACCCCGGCCTGGGCGCTGCAGTGCCCACTGCATTCCAGTGGGAAGAGATACAGCGCATCGCCAAGTGCGGCGGCAACACGCTGCGCGTGGGCCATCAGCCTCCGTTCGTCGAGATGATTGAAGCCTGCGACGAACTGGGTGTGCTCATCTTCCTCAACAGTTCCGACGGAGAGTGGTCGCTTAAGAACGAGCCCGCACTCACCTACAAGCGCGAGGACGACCGCGACGCCATCATCGCATTCCGCAACCACCCCTCAATACTCGTTTGGGAGTCAAACAACGGTCTTGCCTACGACGGCGAACGCTACTATCCCAGTTACACTCAGGAAGAAGCCGACAAGTGGGACTTCTATGCACCACGCATCGTGATGAACCGCGACGGTTATCCTCCCATGTGGGACCCCAACCGACAGATTGTAGTGGGCTATACCAACCGTTACGAGAAACAGAAGGGACACCCCTCGATCAATACCGAGGTTTACGGCACTAACTGGAGCGGAAACCCCAGCTGGTGCATCGCCCGCCACGACTACGACAACGAGAAGAAGTTCACGCAGTTCTATGTGCAGAACTACCTCGACGACCTCAACAACAAGGCTTGCGGCTGGCTGCAATGGATGCTGTGCGAAACCTACGGCGAGGGATACACCATCTACCTCAACGGCATGCGCAACCAGAAGAGTCTTGGCTCTTGTGCTATGGACGGCAACCGTTTCCCCAAACTGCCCTACCGCGTGTATGCCAATGCATTGTGGGTGCCCCACTCTACACGCCCCGGCGTGACGCTGCAAAGCCACTGGAACTACAGCGGTGTGCAGGACATCGACGCATGGAGTAACTGCCCGCAGGTGGAACTCTTCATCGACGGCGTTTCACAAGGCAAGGTTACACCCAACGCCAACACCAAGCAATGCACATGGAAAGGCATTGAGTGGCGCCCGGCTACAGTCACCGCGGTGGGCCTTGACGAGAACGGCAACGAAGTGTGCCGCGATGAGATTGCCACAGCCGGCGAGCCCCACCACATAGAACTCACAGTTGACACATGGACCGACCGTCCCGACGGCAGCAACTTCACGCTGCGTGCCAATGCAAGCGACGCGTTCACCGTTAAGGCGCGCATCGTCGATGCTCAGGGACGCTGGTGTCCCAAGGCCGACCACAACATCACCTTCAGCGTTGAGGGCGAGGGCGTGTACAAGGGGTCGTACAACTTCTACGTGACACCCGGTAAGGGACTTGCTTATCATGCTCCCGGCGACCACGAACTCCAGGCCGAAGGCGGACTCATGCGCGTGGCAGTGCGCACCACATTCACCCCCGGCGTTATCACAGTGAAGGCAACGGCACCGGGCCTGATAGGCGGCGAGTGCTCAACCATATCCAAATGAAACCAAAAAAAACTCAAGCAATATGAAAAGAACGACTTTAGCTATCATAGCCATGGCAATGTGCTCGATAGCAAGTGCGACAGTAACCCTGCCCTCTTATCTTAGTGACAACATGGTGGTGCAGCAGCAGTCTGCACTCACCGTTAAAGGAAAAGCCTCTAACGCAGGTAAAGTAACCGTTACTGCAGGTTGGAGCAAAAAAACCTATTCAGGCACTACCGATGCTGCCGGCAACTTCAGCATTGCAGTCCCTACCCCTGCGGCAAGCACACGCGCCTACACCATCACCGTGAGCGACGGTGACAAGACCACGCTCAAGAATGTGCTCGTGGGCGAGGTTTGGGTATGCTCAGGCCAGTCCAACATGGAGATGCCCATAAACGGTTGGGGAAAGGTTAAAGACTATGAGAAAGAACTCAAGAACGCCAATTACAATTACATACGCCTGCTCCAGGTAAAGCGCGTGGTTTCTAACAAGCCCACCGATGAGTTGCAACTCAACAACGGCGCATGGAACGTGTGTTCAACCCAAAGCGCCGACAATTTCTCGGCAACCGCCTATTTCTTTGCTCGCCGCCTGTGGCAAGTCCTGGGCATTCCCGTGGGTGTGATCGACACTTCATGGGGCGGCACTCCCGCCGAGGCGTGGACAAGCAACGAGACCCTCATGACCGTGCTCGGTTGTGAAAAAGACGCTGCCGAGGTTGCTGCATTCAACGGCGACCCCGCCAAGCATAAGGCCAAATATGACCGCGATGTAGCCGTGTGGAACAAGATGTATAACGATGCCGACCAGGGCATGAACGGCGATACTCCACGCTGGATTAACGGCATCACCGACAGGGATGGCTGGGGCAAGATGAACCTACCCACAGTGTGGGAACAAGCAGGTCTGCCCGACTTCGACGGTATCGTTTGGTTCCAGAAGGTAGTTGAACTGCCCGAGCACTGGGTGGGAAAGGAACTCCATCTCCACGTTGGCAAGGTCGATGACCAAGACTTCACTTGGTTCAACGGCACTCAAGTGGGCTCAATATTTGACTACACCATCCATCGCGACTACAAGGTCGATGCATCGCTCGTGACATCACGCAAGGCGGTCATTACCGTCAAGTGCAACGACCTGGGTGGCGGAGGCGGCATCTGGGGTGAGCCCGAGGGCCTTTCTATCAAGATGGGCGATGAGACATTGTCGCTCGCGGGAGAGTGGGATTACCACATCGGCGCAAGCAGAGCCGACCTGCCCCGCATGCCCGAGTCTACCACAAGTCCCAACTACAACAGCAACCTTCATAACGCTATGATTTACCCTTTGCGCGACTTTGCCATCCAGGGTGCCATTTGGTATCAGGGCGAGAGCAATGCCGACCGTTGGGAACAATACACCCCGCTGTTCCAGGCTATGATTCAAGACTGGCGCAACTTGTGGAAGAAGGAGATTCCCTTCTACTACGTGCAGATTGCCAACTGGCAGGAGCGCCACGCCGTGCAGCCCGACTCGCACTGGGCACACCTGCGCGAGGCTCAGACCAATGCCCTGCAACTCAACAACACCGGCATGGCCGTGACCATCGACATAGGCGAGGCATGGGATATCCACCCAAAGAACAAGCAGGAAGTGGGCCTAAGACTGGGTAACGCAGCCCTGGCGCAGACCTACAAGCGCGGCGTCTACAACCTGCCCCTCTACAGCGGCAGCATGAAGGTCAACGGCAACAAGGCAACCCTCACCTTCAACCAGCCCCTCAAGGTCGACGGCGATAAGGTCGAAGGGTTCATCATTGCCGGCCCCGACATGAAGTTCCATGTCGCACAGGCAACCATCGTGGGCAACAAGGCCACAGTGTGGTCGCCCGAGGTGGCTGTCCCTGTGGCAGTGCGCTACGCTTGGGGCGACAATCCCGCCAATAATGTGCGCGGCACCGACGGCAAACTGCCTCTTACACCCTTCCGCACCGACCGATACAAGTAATTGCCGACGCAATCGCAGAAAAGACGCAACATAATTTTACTATTTTTTGCGACATGAGTGCTATATTACTTGTAATATACATCGTAATTTTGTAACTGAAAAAGAATACTCAATTAACTAAATAACTAAATTAAATTTTTATGAAGAATTTTTCTACTATCATCGCAGGCCTTGCACTCGCCATGACAGCCACTACAGCAAGTGCAGCCATCCATTCAATCCCTTGTGTTGAGGGTAGAGTGGAAATCCTTGCCGACGGTAAGTTTGACAAAGCTAACCAGAACGTAGGTAACTGTAGTGAAAACACTACCCTTTACCTCGGTGAGGTTGACTTTGGTGCTAACGGCGAGCGTTATCTTGCAGCAAGCGTTACATTTGCCAACGGTTGGTACACCGACGGCTTTGCAATCCTCCACGCAGGTTCTGACTTCGAGTCTTCACTTCCCTTCACCCAGATGGGTTTTGACGAGACTGGCGGTTATCAGCGTTATCTCAACTATGGTGCAAACCTCGCATGCAACTTCACCGACACACTGCAGTGGTCGGGCAAGCACCCCGCGATGGAAGGCATTACTTACACCAAGCCCGTAGGTCGCCAGAAGGTTTACATGACATTCGTAGGCGGTAGCGGTAACATCCGTTACGTCAACTTCTATACCGATGCTTTCGTTGAGGAAGACTTCTACACCGAGGAGGACGACACTTGGAAGGCTGGTCTCGCACTGCGTGAGCCCAACCAGAAGCCCGGTTATGACCTGATTTCATACAAGGTTTATTCACTTGAGTCGGTTCCCGCTGTTCCCATTGGTGAAGGCACCGATTTCCCCGACACTCGCATCGACACTGCTGCCCAGAACGCTTGGGGTTGGACATCTGAAGGCTTTATCGCCGACTATGGCACAATCGACTTCGGTAGCGGTGACTACAAGCAGCTCGTTGCTTACTTCACTCACTGGAGCGAGAACATCTACGACTGGCTGGACTTCTACCTCGACGAGGTAAAGGAAGAGAACCTCTTCGCATCATTCTGGTCAGGTCTTGACCTGCAAAACGGTCCCGTTGCTCCCTTCGCTAAGAACATCAAGAGCATCAGCGGCCAGCACAAGGTACTCGTACGCTGGCGTGGCGGTAGCTCTAACCTCCAGGCAATTGAGTTCGTTAAGCAACAGCTTTGGATTGAGCACCCCGACTGCGGTATCACCCTCGTGGACGATCTTCCCGAGCCCGATGCATTCCACTTCACATTCCTCGGATGCCCCGAAGGCCAGGGTAATCCTTGGGGTTATGAGGTTAAGGTTCGCGGCCAGTATGAGTCTCGCGGTAACATCGGTTACACCGGCAACGGTACTGTAATCGACTTCTACGGTGACGGCGAAGGCGTAGACTTCGGCAACGATCCCTACAAGCGTGTTATTGTTTACCACTCAAGCGATAAGTCTTGGATTGGTGAGGTAGAAGAGAGCAACTTCACATTCTATCTCGACCTTGACCCCAACTTCATCTACACAGCCGAAGACTGGGAGAACAACCTCGCTGGTATCCTCGAGGGCCACGATCCCGTAGCTGTAGTACGTCTGCAGGGTACAGGTTCTTGGGGTGTTTACAAGCACGTAGCCGGTGAGTTCCTCGTTCCCGTAACAGGCAAGCACGAACTCTTCATGGTTTACAACACTCCCAGCACAAGCACAGGTGCTAACGTTCTCGACATCTACTTCGACAACGGCAAGACCGGTGGTGTAGCAGGTGACGTAAACGGCGACGGTACAGTTGACGTATCAGACGTTAACATCGTTCTCAACATCATGCTCGGCTCGGCAACACTCGCCGAATATCCCGCTGCCGACGTAAACGGTGACGGTGCAGTTGACGTATCAGACGTTAATGCAATCATCAACATCATGCTCGGCAACTAATTGATGCTTACAACCCGTAACAACGGGTCTAAATACCTAACAATGGCGATGATACACTCTTCATCGCCATTGTTTGTATTATATACAAAACAGTAAATTTGCTATTTTTTGCAACATCAGTGTTATTTTTCTTGTATATATAATAGTAATTTTGCATTTGTAATATTGACTAAAAAAAACAAATTTTACTAATCATTCATTAAAAACTATTTCATCATGAAAAAAAGTTTTACTCTTCTTGCTGCTGTGGCAATGATGTTTGCTGCTAACGCACAGGACTTGGTTATCGAGACTAACGCTCATAACCCCAACGTTCAGATTCTCCAGAACGGACGTTTCAATCCCCTCACAAGCAACATCGGTAACACCGGTGACCAAACAGTTGTTTGCCTCGGCGAAGTAGACTTCACCGAAGAATACAATGCTGCCGGCCTTCTCTTCGCTCAAGGTTGGGGCGGTAAGGGCAACTACGCTATCCTTTCGGCTGGTGACACTTATGAAACTTCTGTTCCCTTCACTCAGATTGCACTTGCTCACACTTATTCTTACAACAACTACCTGAAGCTTGCTGGTAACATGGCATACAACGCTGAAGGTGAGGGTGACCTCCCTGGTGGTGCACGCGCAAGGGAAGACCTCGTTTATACTAAGCCCGAGGGCAAGAAGAAAGTCTTCATGTCATTCGTAGGTGGCGCTGGTAACATCCAGGCTGTTCACTTCTACAAGAATGCTTTCACTGCTGACGACTTCCACAGCGAAGGTGGCTGGGAGCCCGCCCATGGTCAGCTTCTCCGTCCCATCGAGAAGGAAAACTACCTCACCGAGGTTGCTACTCGTCTCGACGTTGCTAACTCAGTACGCGTTTATCCCACCGACGGCGACACTCCCCGCATCGATGGTGACAACGGCTGGGGCTGGACAAGCGATGGCGTAATCGTAAACTACGGCACAATGAACTTTGGCAACGGTGAGTACACTCAGGTTTGTGGTTATGTTGGTCACTGGAGCAACACTGCAAACGACAAGATCCAAATCTATCTTGACGACGCTAACAACGAAGCCAACATGATTGCTGAAATCTTCACTGGTATGGAACTTCGCGATAAGTTCCAGAGCAATCTCTATCCCAAGGCTAAGAACCTCACCGAGACTATCACCGGCGAGCACACTGTATACGTTAAGTGGGTAGGCGGTAGCTCTAACCTCACACACCTCGACTTCTGCAAGGGTAACGTATGGCCCGAAATGCCCGACCCCGACTACGCAGTACTTGCTGTTGTTAACGAAACTCCCAGCGAGAACGCTAAGCACTACACTATGCTCAACGACGTTCCCGAAGGCGCTACAAAGCTCGAAACCGAAGGTCTCAACAGAACACAGATGGAAGGCAACGGTAACTATGGTTACACTGGCAACGGTACAGTTATCAAGCTGAAGAACGTAAACTTCGAAAACGGTCAGTTCAACAAGATTCTCGTTACTTACTCAACTGGTGGTGGCGACTGGATTGGTTACGTTGACGAGGCTAACATGAGCTTCTACATTGACCTTGAGAAGGAAGAAGCAGCTCCTATGGTTAAGGCTATCGACTGGAGCAACGCTCACGAGGCTCTCGCAGACGTTGATCCCATCGCTGTAGTTCGTCATCAGGCAACTGGTGGCTGGGGCAACCGTTACACTATCGGTGGTGAACTCGCTCCCGTAGCTGGTGTACACGATGTATATGTTGTTTACTACCAGAAGTACAGCGACGAAGGTGCTAACATCTTCGACTACTACCTGGATCAGGACGCTGCTACTGGCATCGACGAAATCAACGTAGTAAAGACTAAGGCTTACAAGACTATTGAGAACGGTCAGGTTATCATCGTTGTTGGCGACGCTCGCTACAACCTCATGGGCCAGCCCGTTAAGTAATTAAGATAATATCTCGATTACCACATAAGGCCATCGTCCACCCGGACGGTGGCCTTTTTATATACACAACAGCACAAGGTAAAACACCATTTTTAGCCGAAATCAAAGAAAAATACCTATCTTTGCCACATGAAACGCTTATTCCTATATATATTACTTACTGCAGCCGCTGCTTGCCTGCATGCCCAGAGCATGCTCGAGGCTTTCAAGGCCGACATCAACGCTGCCGCAGCCAACAACCACGAAT
>DCGA01000041.1:22601-28245 GCA_002314465.1 bacterium UBA1790
GAGACACAGGCTCCCGAAGGCTACGAACCGTTTTACATAAGCCACTACGGTCGCCACGGCAGCCGCTGGCTCCTGGGATACTCTTCCTATGACACACCCATAAAGCAACTGTCGTGTGCCGAGCGCAACGGCAAACTCACACCGCTGGGAAAGCGCACCCTGGAAACAATGAAGGGAATACGCGCCAATGCCGAGGGCAATAGCGGAGCGCTGTCGAAGAAAGGCGCACACCAGCACATGGCCATAGCACGCCGCATGTTCTGTAAGTATCGCAGCGTCTTCAAGGACAATGCCGTGGTCGATGCTCGCTCCACCACTGTAACACGCAGCATCGAGTCGATGGACTACGAACTCGCAATGCTCGAGAACCTTAACCCTATGCTCAAATTCGTGCGCTCCGAGAGCAAGGACAACATGTATTACCTCAATTACCGCGACTCGATAGCAATCGAATTCCGCAAACCCATACGCGCCGAACTGAAACGCGACATGGAGCGTAAACTCGACACGCGCCGTTTCATGGCACAACTGGTTGACGACGAAAAATTTGTCGCCGACAGCCTTGATGGCGTGGCACTCGTCAACGCCATGTGGGCCGTGGCATCAAACCAGCAGAGCGAGTACACCGACGTGTCGCTCTACGACCTGTTCCGAGCCGAGGATATTTACCCAATATGGGAATACTACAACCTGGTGTGGTACACGGGCTATGGACCTTATCCACCCGTCAAGGGACGCGGCATGTATTCGCAAGTGAATCTGCTCAACGACTTCGTGCAGCGCGCCGATGAAGCCATTGCCGGCAATGGCGTTGCCGCCAACCTGCGATTCGGCCACGACACGGTGGTGATGCCGCTGGTGTGCCTCATGGGTATCAACAATTTTGACGAGGAAATAACCGATAACGAGCTGGTTGCCGACACGTGGTCCTATGGCCGTGCAATACCTATGGGTGCCAATGTGCAACTCATCTTCTACCGCAATGCCGCCGGCGATGTACTCGTAAAGGCATTGCTCAACGAGGTAGAGGCAACGCTGCCCGCAACACCCGTTACAGGGCCTTATTATAAGTGGAACGATGTGAGAAACCACTTCGTGAAAAGAATTACATCGTGTCCGGTGATTTTTTAATATTTATGTGTAGTTTTTTAATTGTTGTTGCGTCTAATGGACAAAAACAATAACACAACAATGAACAATCTGGAAAATCAATTCACGCAAGTCGTGAGAGAGCACAAAAGCACCATCTACTCGGTGTGCTACATGTTCTCTAAGGATCAGGATGAAGTCGACGACCTGTTCCAGGAGGTGCTCATCAAGTTGTGGCAGGGATTTGAAAAGTTTGAGGGCCGCAGCAGCCTGCGCACTTGGGTATACAAGGTGAGCCTCAACACTTGCATCTCCATCGACCGCAAGAAGAAGAGCCGCCCCACACAGACTATCCTCGAGGGCGTGGACCTGTTTGACAACACCGACACCGACAATCGTCAACTCGACCTGCTGCACAAGCGCATTACGCAGCTGCAACCCTTTGACCGCGCTATCGTGCTCCTATGGCTCGAGAACATGAGTTACGACGAGATAGGTGCCATTGTGGGTATCTCACCCAAGAATGTCTCGGTGCGACTGTATCGCATCAAAGAACGTCTCAAAGAGATGGCAACAACCAATTCTTAATTACACATTAATTCTAAAAAACACTCCGTAAAGATTATGAACGAATTCAGCAACCCAATCAATAACAACGACGAACTCGATGACCTGCGCCTGCAGATGAATGACCTCAAGGCTCGTCTCGACCGCACTACAACACTCAACGAGAAACTCATGTTCAACTCGGTGAAGCGTAAGATGCGCGGTGTTCACAAGAGCATACGCAAGGTTATCTTCATGGGCCTTGTTGCCTGCCCCCTGTGGATTTTAATAGGCTACACATGGAACCTGCCTTGGTATTTCACCGCTTTCACCATCGTGATGCTTATGGCTTCGATGACTGCCGACTATTTCATCAACAACCTTGAGGTGGAGTCGATGGGCGATAACCTGGCCGAGACTGCACGCAAGCTCATCAAGATGAAGAAGATGCGCGTTAAGCAAGAACTTATTGCAATTCCCGTGCTCATCGGTTGGCTCGCTTGGTTTATTTGGGAACTCCAGCACATTGGACTTGAGAAACAGCTTGTAACAGGCATGGCCGGTGGCGCAATCATTGGCGCAATCATTGGCGCTGCAATAGGACTTCGCATCTACTTCAAGCTTCAGGACGCAAACGACGAGATGCTGAGCCAGATCAACGATATACAGAACGAGTCTAATTAATAGCACATCCCGTGCTTCTTAATTAAACTTTAGGCAAGAAATTCAGTCTCTATTGTACGTTTTTTCTAAAAAGCGTTATAGTAGAGACTGCTTTTTTAGCAAAATGTTGTATCTTTGCGATTGATATTAACTCAAATAAGAAACTATAATAACTATAAACTATGGATTTTAAGAAGATTTTAACTGCTCTGTTCGCGGCATTAGTTGCACTGTGTGCTATGGCTCAGAGCGCCAATGTTACCGAAGGTAAGAAACTCTATGACGCCGAGCGTTACGACAAGGCTCTCCCCTATCTCATCAAGGCTGTTGCCGAGGGCGATGTAGACAGCAAGGCTCGCCTCGCTACTATGATATTCACCATGCAGGTGCCCAGCTACAGCATGGACCGCACACGCGCCATGGCAATGCTCGACGAGGCAATCGAGGCTGGTTCGGTACTCGCTATGGAACGCAAGGGTTTCTGCACCCTCAACATGGGTAACGACACCAAGGAAGACAAGCAGAAGGGTCTCGACCTGCTCGTAAAGGCCAGCGAGGCTGGTAGCAGCGATGCTTCTTTCAATCTATTCAAAGTATATCGCGACGGTATCAAGACCTACAGCGACGGCGAGGTATGCGTGGCTCCCGACGAGGCTCTCTCATTACAATACATCGAGAAGGCTGCCGAGCAGAATGGTCTGGAAGGCGCTGCCTACATTGGCCAGTTCATGCTCGAAGGCACTCACGGATATGACAAGAGCGCCGACGAAGGTGCCGACCTCATCCTCAAGGCTTGGAACTTCGACAACCGCGTGTTCGCCGGCAACTGTCTGGAACCCGGACGCGCACTCGTTACCTATCTCAAGGCTAACGGCAAGGCTACCGTAGCAGCTCCCATCGAGGCTCTGCTCAAGAAATATCACCCCACCGAGTATTGATAACCCGATAATATTATAAGGTAGGAATCCCCTAATAGGTGTTTCCTGCCTTATATTCTATATATAGGCAATGAAATACTATTTAATCGAGAACCAAAAACCCATCGGTCCGTTCACTCCCGAGAAATTGCTTGAGCGAGGAGTCGATGGCGATACACTGGTTTGGAATGAAAATCTAAAAGACTGGACACCCATCAAGAACGTCCAGATGCTTGCCAACGCTCTGGGCCTCACATTCGTAAAAGCCGAAAGAAACCCAACAGAGGATAATGGTTTTGAAACCGAGGAGAATGTGGAATCACCCAAGGACGAAGCCACAGTACCCCTTGCAGCCGGTGCTGCCGCAGCAGCAACCCTTGGCGGACAAATGGGAGCACCCCAACAAGTAAGTCAAGAAAATGCACAGCAACCGCGACAACCTTATGAACTGCCGTCGCAGTATCAACGACCTCAACAACAATATGAGTTGCCACCACAGTATCAGCAACCGCTAAGAGAGGCACCTGTTACCAACAAGACGCTGTCTATTCTGTCGCTTATGCTGAGTTTTGTGTGCTGCTGCAACATCCTGAGTGCCGTTCTGGCTATCATTGCGATAGTGAAGGCGAGCAACTCTACAACCGCATTCAAATATGGAGATATAGCTCAAGCCAACGCTGAAGCTCGCAAAGCACGCCAGTACTCATTATACTCAATCATAGGACAAGCGATATGGGTCATCGCCTCCTTAGCGCTTGTTACCATAAATGACCCCGAGACTCAAGAAGCCTTTCTGAATATTTTTAGATAAAAGATGAAATATTATATCGCCGAGAACGGACAACCGAGCGGTCCGTTTGAAATAGATGAACTTGCACAGCACGGACTCACCGTGAACTCGCTCGTGTGGAACGACACCCTTACCGGTTGGACCAAGGCCAGCGAGGTTGCCGAACTGCAATCAGTGCTTGCAAGTACTGGTTCTTTTGCCCCCATTGGCGCACCTGCCGAGCCGGTTATAGAGGAACAGGTTTCACCCTATGCACCTCAACCCGAGCCTGCAGAGCAACCACCCAGCACGGCAACTTATGCTCCGCAGCAACCCGTGCAGCAACCCGTGCAGCAACCCGTACAACCCCAACAGCAATACGCGCAGCCGCAATATGCTCCGCAACAGCAACCCTACGGGCAGCAACCTTATGGACAGCAGCAGCCCTACGGTCAAGCGCAAATGATGATGCCACCCGAAACCAACAAGACAATGGCAATCATCGTCACTGTCATGAGCCTCTTTTGCTGCTGCAACCCCATCAGCGCGATACTGGGTATTGTCTCACTGTTTGTAGGCAACAGCGCGACTTCATTATTCGGCCGCGGTAACACGCTTGCCGCCGAGGGAAAAGCCAAGACAGCGCGCAACCTGGCACTGTGGGGATTTGTATTCCTCCTCCTGTTGCCCATTATCTCTATAATAGGCATGATGTGTATACCCGAGTTTGAAAATGCCTTCATGGAAGGATTCAACGAGGGCATGGGCAAGTATTGATATAACCACGCGTCAACCACTACACAAGCGGGAGATTGCACGATGCAATCTCCCGCTTGAATTATATTTGCTCGGTTGATATTACTCCTTGATGCCGTAGAGCAGGTCGCCTGCGTCGCCCAATCCAGGCACAATGTAACTGTGGGAATTGAGAATGTGGTCGAGGTCACAGGTCCACAGTGTGGTCTTTCCCTCGGGTAAATGGGTGCGCACATATTCCATTGCCTGGTCGGTAGCAATCACGCTAACCATATGGATGTGGGCGGGAGTGCCCTTGGCAAGCAACGCCTCATAGGCTACAACCATCGAACGACCGGTGGCAAGCATGGGGTCAACCATGATGAGTGTCTTTCCCTCGATGCTGGGACTCGCAAGATACTCGGTGAAGATGTCAAACTCCTCGCTGCCCTCGCGGTACTGGCGATAGGCCGAAACAAATGCGTTCTCGGCATCGTCAAAGTAGCTCAGGAAACCCTCGTGGAAGGGAAGACCGGCGCGCAACACGGTAGCCAACACGATTTTCTCATCGAGAGTGCGGGTGTGTGCCACCTCGAGGGGTGTCTGCGTCTCGGTATCGGCATAGTGCAGATGCTTAGAGATTTCGTACGCGCAAATCTGGCCCAGACGCTTCACATTGTTGCGGAAGCGAAGCTTGTTTTGCTGAATGTTCTTGTCGCGCAGTTCGCTCATGTACTGTGCAACGAGTGAGTCTTGCTCACACAGGTTGTGGATATCCATTATATTATCGTGATAGGTTATTTAATATAGTGATGCTGCGCTCACGGTCACAGGTGAGTTGCGCACGCAATTCCTCAATGCTTCCCATCTTGAACTCAAGTCGCAGGAACTTGATGAACTCAAGGGTAATGGGCATGCCGTATAT
>DCGA01000041.1:28252-31545 GCA_002314465.1 bacterium UBA1790
TTGTCCATGCCGTATATGTCGTCGTCAAAGTTAAATATATTAACCTCAATGCTCAGTTGACGACCGTTGTCAAGCGTGGGGCGATAGCCCACATTGACCATGCCCTGCATGCGCTTTCCGGCTACCTCGACCATCACCGCATAGGCTCCGGTGTGAGGCAGAATAATGAGTGGGTCAAGGTTACCCACGTTGGCTGTGGGGAATCCTATCCCTCGGCCGTTGTGGAATCCGTGCACCACTTCTCCGTTAAGGCGATAGGGGCGGCCCATGCAGTTGCACGCATCGTCTACCTTGCCGGCGGCAATAAGTCCGCGCACGATAGTCGAACTCACCGGGGCATACTCGCCCAGATACTCGGGTGCCTTCATCACCGTGATACCCAGCGACTCGCCCTCCTGCACATATTGAGCGAAGGTAGCGTTGCGGTCGTGGCCGAAGCGGTGGTTATAACCCACGATGAGGGCCCTGACGCCATAGCGTTCTTGCATTGCACCCATGAACTCGAGGCTCGAAAGTTGCGACAGTTCTGGTGTGAAGTCCATGACCACGATGTAGTCGGGGGCAAACTGCTTGAGCACCTCTATGCGCTCGTCGAGCGACAGAATCATGCGCAGGTCGCCGCCCGGGCGCAACACGTGCTGCGGATGGCGCGCAAAGGTAATAACCGCACTCTTTAGCCCGTGGGCGGCGGCATGCTGCTTGAGGGCATCGATAAGGGTGGCATGACCGCGGTGAACGCCGTCAAACATACCTATGGTTGCCACAACCGCCTCTTGTGGGAGGCGGTCATTGTTATATAATACCCTTGTCATTTCTTGGGCAAATACTTCTTGAGGATACGCATTGTGTCGTTACACAACTTGATGAACACGTCACGGTTGTTGAGCACGCTCGACATCTTCACCTGCTTGGTGCGGCCTTCAAAGATAAAACCGGTATCCTTGGTTTCAAGGGCACGCATTGTGGGAACAACACCGGCCTCGCCGTTGGGCAGGGGCTTCACGATGTAGTCGGCAAAGCGATCGACCCACTTGTTGAGGGCAACCATACTCGACTTGATTACACCGGGATTCACGCAGTTTACATTCACGCGACCGGTCTTCAATACTGTCGACAGGTAGATTGAGAACAGCGTGAGGGCAAGTTTGCTCTGTGCAAACGCGCCTATCTGGGTGAAGTGAGATACTGCCGGGAACTCATAGGGGAGCGATACCAGGCGGCGTGTAATGCTTGTCGACATGATGATGCGACCGTCTTCTATCATGAGCGGAGCCACGAGCATCGACAGCAACGCGGTGCTGAGGAAGTTGACCTGAACAGCATGCTCAAAACCATTGGGCGACACACTGCTGTGGCGGGGAAGTGTTCCCGCATTATTGATGAGGGCACCCACGGGGCGTTGCAGGGCTGTGAGGCGTGCCACGAAGTCCTGTACCAACTCAAACGAACTGAGGTCGAGCTGCAGGCACTGTATATCGTCGTTCTTGGTTGCTGAGCGCAGTTCGGCAGCATACTGCTGAGCCCTTACCAGATTGCGGCTTGCAAGAAGCACTGCACGGCCTTGCTCGGCAAGACGGCGGCAAATGAGCGAACCCATACTATCGGTTGCACCGGTAACAATATAGAGGGGCTTGACTTGCTGTCCGTTTTCGGTGGTGATATATTCGTTATCCATCTTTATCGATTATCTGTTAATTTTCACGCAAATTTAGTGATTTATCTCCAAATATCAAAATTACCCTTTACACACACCGCTACTTTTTTACATTATTAATGTAAATGACATGAAACAGCCCGGCTACAAGCGCTTGTAACCGGGCTGCAATATGAATGTAGATGAAATAATTCTTCTCTTATGGTCAAAGGACTACCTTCACGGTCTTGACTGTGCCGTGAGTAGGACGGGCAGTGACAATGTAGGTGCCGGGGGTGAGCGATATTGAGCCCGAACCCTTTGCCTGAACGCGAGCCATAAGGGCTGCGGCAGTATTGTAGACAAGAAGAGTGGTCTCGCCTGCATCACCTGCAATGTCGTAGTTTACGGCACCGTTATGCCCATACACTTTAACGGCGCCTGTTTCTTTTTTTGATACTCCCGAAGTCTTGGGGTTGAATACACCTGTTGCCCAGGCACTTGCCATCTTTCCGTTATCGATAGCCTGTACGCCCCATTCATAGTTCACGTCGTCGTCGGGAACCGAAACGCTGTAACTTGTAGTTGCGATTTCGCCCATGATGGCACCCACAGCGAGACGACCGGTCTTGAGACTTGAAGGTACTGCCATGAAAATCTCTCCGGTGTTCTTGTTGCGCAGGTACACATTGTAGCGCAGCGATGCCTGGGGGGTAATGTCGTCGGTCGAGGCGTTCCACGACAGAGTCACCTTCTTGGCATCCTTGTTGTACTGTGCCTTGAGGCCTGCGGGAACACTGGGAGCAACGTTTGCAGCGATGCCGGTTGTGGCCGAGACATTGCGGTAAAGGAGCGAAGCACAGCCCCTGGTGCACACTGTACTCTGTGCCCAACCCATATTCCAGGCGTCAAGGTATCCGTCGTTGTCCACGTCGATGAGGTGGTTGTTACCATGGCTCACACGGGCAAATGACCACTGCTTGCCGAAGGGGTCGCTGTAGTAAGCACCCACGGGCTCAAATGTCATGCCGCCCTTGTTAAGGTAAAGCCATGTGGTGATTTCGTGCTCCGAGCCATGTCCGCCCAAGAGGATATCGGCAAGACCGTCGTGATTCACGTCGGCGATGTCGGGGGTTGAGCCGTCAACGCCCTCAAACCCGCACTCGCTATCCTTGAGCATTGCAAATGTGCGGTCGCCGTTGTTGCGGTAAACAAATACCGACTTGGCGTTGCTGCCCTTGTTGCTTGAGAAACCCGAAACAAGGATATCGTTGTAGCCGTCGCCATCAAGGTCGGCGGGAACGCATGCACCGTCATAAGAGCCGCGGAAGTATTGGGGAGACTCGCTGAAAGTGCCGTCGCCATTGTTCCAGTAAATGAACAGAGCGCCCTCGTTGGCAAGATAACCGGCCGAAACGATGTCGAGAAGACCGTCATTGTCCATGTCAACCATGTTGACCGAACCACGAGCAAGACCATGGAATGCAGCCTTGCCGTTAACGGGCAGTTCCTGCTTCACAAAACCCTTGCCACCGTTGTTGCGGTAAAGGCAGGTAACGCGATTGTCGCTCCTGAGTTGCTCCACGCCATAACCGTCCTTTGCCATATAGTCCTCGCGGCCAGTAACAACGATGTCGGTATATCCGTCACCGTCATAGTC
>DCGA01000041.1:31553-31997 GCA_002314465.1 bacterium UBA1790
GTAGTCGCCGGTTGAAACCCACTGGCGCGAGCGGCCGCCGCTTATCGCGTTATAAATGGGGGTGATACCCATGGCACCGGTCGAGTTCACCTCGGTGAAAGTGCCGTCGCCTTTGTTGTGATAGAGATATGCCACCACCTGGTCAAGGCTTTTGTATTCAAAGTTGAGCAGACCGGGATAGAACAGGTCCATGTTGCCGTCGTTATCATAGTCGATAAAAGTGGGGCAGCCATAATATACAGGAGTAAAATTGTTTTCGGTGCGAACGAAATTACCTGTACCGTCGTTCTTGTAATAGAGAGCCACACGGCCGGCATTGCCAAGCATGTGCTCGTTCCAAGCCGAGTAGATAAGGTCGAGCGAGCCATCTCCGTCAACATCACCCCAAGCCACATTGTTGCGGTCGGCAGCGTGGAAGAACTCGCCTGCCACCACTGAACCCTG
>DCGA01000048.1:0-174 GCA_002314465.1 bacterium UBA1790
GCGGGTGGCTCCGATCTCGCTCCCGACGTCTACCCCTATACCTCGATGGCGGAGGTTCTCAAGGCATGCGAAGCGACGGGACTTCCCCTCTGGCAGTTGGTCGAGGACGCCGAACCGGATATCCCCGATTATCTTGCCGAAGTGCTGGAAACCATGCAGCAGGCAATTTCTGCC
>DCGA01000048.1:226-434 GCA_002314465.1 bacterium UBA1790
CTCCGCCTCGCACGCCGAGCCCGAAACATCTACCGCAAGGCACGCACACTCGAAAGGGAGTTCAAACGCACGGCCCTCGTCACGGCCTATGCGACGGCCGTCAGCGAGGAGAACGCATCCCTCGGCACGATCGTGACCGCGCCAACCTGCGGTGCATCAGGCGTCATCCCCGCCGTCATCCGCTATCTCAGCGAACAACTCGCCTGCG
>DCGA01000048.1:469-2007 GCA_002314465.1 bacterium UBA1790
TGACGAACGCGAACGCATCCACGCTTTGGAAATCGCGGGACTCGTCGGAAACATCGTCAAGCGCAACGGTTCGATCTCGGGTGCCGAGGTGGGTTGCCAGGGCGAGGTGGGTGTAGCATGCGCTATGGCTGCCGCTGCGGCTAACCAACTATTCGGCGGGACCCCGTCGCAGATTGAGTATGCTGCCGAGATGGGGCTTGAGCATCACCTGGGGCTCACTTGTGACCCCGTGTGCGGACTGGTGCAGATACCGTGCATTGAGCGCAACGCCTATGCCGCGGCGCGTGCGCTTGACTCCAACCTGTACAGCACCTTCAGCGACGGACAGCACTCGGTGAGCTTTGACCGCATCGTCGAGGTTATGAAGCAGACCGGGCACGACCTGCCGTCGATTTACAAAGAGACATCCCAGGGCGGCCTTGCAGCCCCCTCGACAAAGGAAGAGGCATAACCGAGGCACACGCCAAGGACATTATAAAAGCAAAGAGGCCCGTCACATCTTGACGGGCCTCTTGTGGTATATGGCTGAGTGCCGTTCAGGCGTTAACCTGGACCTTGAAGCCGGCGGCACGCATGCGGGTGGCGATTGTCTCGAGTTCCTCGGCGCCCACTTTCTCCAGGTCTTGTGCAGGAGTCTTGCGGTCGATGCTGTAGAGCATTATCTCGCGTGGCTTTATCTCCTTGTAGGCCTCGATGAGTGCATCGACCTCGGCATCGGTGGTGTTGTCGATGTGACGTCCCTCATAGTCGCCTCGCAGCATCATGGTCTGCACGATGCACTGGCCCTCAAACTGCTTGAGGTCGGCAATCACGCCCTCGGGTATCACATTGGGTGACGCGGGGCGGTTGAGCGCGTGGAATGTTGCGGCAATGGCCGAGTCAAGTTTCACGATATTATTGTCCACGAGTTTCAAGGCCTCGGCAACGTGCGGACGCCCCAGCATGGTAGAGTTGGTGAGTACGCTCACCTTGGCCTCGGGATAATAGGTGTCGCGCAGACGAATCACGTCGCGCACCACCTCGAGGAAGTGGGGATGTACGGTGGGTTCGCCATTGCCCGAAAAGGTGATGACGTCAAGTTTCTCACCGGCAGCCTGCATCTGCTCGAGTTTGCGTTTAAGACCTTTCTTCACGCTGTCGCGCGAGGGTATGCCGTCCTTTCCGGGTCCCTGCGCATTGAAGCCTGCCTCGCAGTAGAGGCAGTCAAACGAACAAATCTTGCCGTCGTTGGGCAAGAGGTTGATGCCCAGCGAAACGCCCAGGCGGCGGCTCTTGATGGGTCCGAATATAGTGCTGTGGAAAAGTACTGTCTGCATTTTATAATGTGTTTATTAAGTCGATATAATGTCGGGCGATAATCGACGAGTCGAAGTGCACAGCAACCCACTCGTGCAGTTGGTCGCGCCTGAGGTCGCTGTTGGCAGCCCACTCGATTCCCTGTGCAATGCTTGCGGCATCCTTGCTTCCGGTGACATACCCGTTGGTGAGGTGCTTCACGATGTCTACCTGTCCGCCGTCGCCGGTGGTCACGGGCACGC
>DCGA01000048.1:2057-7181 GCA_002314465.1 bacterium UBA1790
GAAGCCATACCCTCAAGCAGGGTGTAGCCGAACGACTCGTAGCGCGAGGTCGACAGCACGATGTGTGACTGGCGGTACACGGGGCGCACGTCCTTGACATATCCCAGATAGGTGTAAGGCACGGCGATGCGGTCGAGAAGCGACTTGTCGCGCAGACCGCCATACAGGAGCAGATGGAGTTTGCTTGCCAACTCGGGTTTGTTGTCGGCTATGTACTGCATCGCATCGATCATGAGGTCAAAACCCTTGACGGGGTCGTCGAGTCGCGCTGCGCCCATGGCGATAACACGGGTTTCGGGATTGAGATTAAGGTTGCCAGCCTCATATGCGCACTTGAAGTCGCTTGTGGGGAACGGGTTGCCTATCACGCTTACCTGCTTGCCGGTCATGATGCTGCTATTGCGGCAACACTGTGCCAGCCAGTTGCTCACTGCCACGAAGTGCAGTTGCGGGGCATTGTCGTAGAGGCGAGCCTTGGCAGCCTGTACCGAGGTCGACATGTCGCGGCCTTTCTTTCCCGTGAGGGGGCAACTCTGGCAGATGCCTTCATAGGCGTGGCATTCATAGGCGTGATGGCACACGCCGGTGCAGTTCCACATGTCGTGCATGGTCCATATCACTCGTTTGCCCATAGCCATCAGTTTCTCGAGCGTGCGCATCGACATCATACCCTGGTTAATCCAGTTGAGGATAATCACATCGGCGGTCTTGGTCCACGGGTGCCGGGTCAGGTCCAGGCCGTGCGAGGCATTGTCAATCTTGAACAGTGTGCTGCGGTTGAAACCGTTGCTCACGAAGATGTCGGCGCGCTCGGCAAGGAAGTTGTATCGGTTGCGCCATTGCGACCCCACAGCCTCCACATGCGCGTCGGTACCGTTGCTGTCAATCACAAGCATGCGTGCGCTCACGCCTTGCTCGTTAAGGGCGCGCATGAGTCTGGCCGATGCTATTGCCGCACCGCCCAGATGGTCGCTCCTATTTATCAGCAAAACGTTCATTGTTACCTCGTGTGGCAAAGTTAGCAATAAATTCGCAAACTTTAGGAATTATACCAGTATACTTTCGCAAAAAAATTGTATCTTTGCGTAATATAGAAAAAAACAACCTTATCAATCAAGCCGCATGAGTAAAGAATTGATATTGTGGGCCGACGACGAGATAGACCTGCTCAGGCCTCACATACTGTTTTTACAGAACAAAGGATATGACGTCGTGACCGTTACCAACGGCCGCGATGCCCTTGACGCACTTGCACAGCAAAACTTCGACCTCATAATCCTCGATGAGAACATGCCGGGTATTAGCGGCCTCGAGGCGTTGCAAGACATAAAAATACAGCAGCCCAATGTCCCCGTCATCATGATTACCAAGAGCGAGGAGGAGGACATCATGAACCAGGCCATAGGCAGCGAGATTGCCGACTACCTCATCAAACCCGTCAATCCCATGCAGATACTGCTGTCAATCAAGAAGAACCTGCACAGCGTTGACCTGGTGGAGCAAAAAGTGACCGGCGACTATCGCCAGCAGTTCATGGCCATAAGCCAGCAGATAGGCTCGGCCAATTCCATCGACGAGTGGTATGACATCTACAATATGCTCGTGAGATGGGAACTCTCGATTGCCAGCGCCGGCTCAAACATGGAGGACCTGCTGCTCACACAGAAGAACGATGCCAACAACGCCTTCTGCAAGTTTGTGAAGCGCAACTACGAGAAGTGGATGACCGGCAACGAGCACCCCTTGCGCAGCAACGAGGTGTTCAAGACAGCCGTGATGCCATTGCTCGACAAGGGCGAGAAGGTGTGCTTCGTGGTAATCGACAACTTCCGCCTCGACCAGTGGAAGACCATCAGCCCCATCGTGAGCGACTACTTCAATGTAGAGACCGAGCAACTCTATACGACTATCTTGCCCACGGCTACACAATATGCGCGCAACGCAATTTTCTCGGGCCTGATGCCGGTAGATATAGAGCAACTGTTCCCCGACCTGTGGGTAGACGAGGACTCGGAGGAAGGCAAGAACGTGAACGAGGCTCCGCTGGTGCAGACCATCCTCGACCGCTATCGCCGCAAGGTGCACTTCTCCTACAACAAGGTAAACGACAAGGCGGCGGGTGACAAACTGGTGAAGAACTTCGGTTCGCTTGCCAACTTTGACCTCAACGTGCTCGTACTCAACTTTGTGGACATGCTGTCGCACGCCCGTACTGAGTCGAAGATGATACGCGAACTTGCTAACACCGATAGTGCTTACCGTTCGCTCACCGAGTCGTGGTTCCGCAACAGTTATGCCGTGGAACTCTTCCGCCTCATGGCGCGTTACGGCTACAAGGTGGTGCTCACTACCGACCACGGAACAGTGCGCGTGAACAATGCCATAAAGGTGATAGGCGAGAAGAATACCAATACCAACCTGCGCTATAAGTTGGGCCGCAACCTCAACTACAACCCCAAGCAGGTGTTTGAAATCAAGTCGCCGCAGCGATTCGGCTTGCCATGCCCCAATGTGTCGACGACCTATATCTTTGCCACCAACCGCGACTTCTATGCTTACCCAAACAATTATAACTACTACGTGCAGTACTATACCGACACCTTCCAGCACGGCGGCATCTCAATGGAAGAGATGCTCGTTCCGCTGGTAACGCTGTCGCCCAAGTAAGTGTAACGTAACCGATTGCTCGGCAAGTACAGTTATTTTTTGATGTGTGCGTTTGCGTATGTGCAAATGAGGTATTAACTTTGCAAATAAGAGAAAAACTTTTACCGAATATAAACTAAAAAAATCAAGAAAATATGAAATTAGACGGACGTAGAGAAAGTAGTAATGTGGAGGATCGCCGTGGTCGCAGCACTGGTAAGACCATTGCTGGTGTAGGCGGTATCGGTGGTATCATCATGATTTTGCTCATGACCTTCCTTGGCGGCGGTGACTTTGGTGACGCGCTCCAGCAGGTAGGTAGCCAGATGACAGAACAACAGACCACTGGCGACGATGGTCAGCAGGTAGAATTTACCGAGGAAGAACAGGAACTTGCTGAGTTTAGTAAAAAAATTCTTGCCGGTACCGAGGACGTGTGGTCACAGCTCTTCAAGCAATATGGACTGGGCGAATACCAAGAGCCTAAGATGGTACTCTACACAGGTAGCACAAGCACTGGTTGCGGCCAGGGTCAGGCTCAGATGGGTCCCTTCTATTGCTCGGGCGACCAGACTGTATACATCGACCTCTCATTCTTCAGCAACATGCGTCAGCAACTGGGTGCCGACGGTGACTTTGCTTACGCTTACGTAATTGCTCACGAGGTAGGTCACCACGTACAGTACCTCCTGGGTACTCTCAACCAGGCTCACAACCAGATGGCACGCACCGACAAGACTACTGCTAATGAGATTAGCGTACGCCTTGAGCTGCAAGCCGATTTCTATGCTGGCGTTTGGGCTCACCACGACAACAAGCTCTTCGGTTCGCTCGAGGATGGTGACATTGAAGAGGCTCTGAACTGCGCTCAGAAGATTGGCGACGACTATCTGCAAAAGAAAGCTCAGGGCTACGACGTACCTGAGAGCTTTACTCACGGCAAGTCATCACAGCGTCACCGCTGGCTCAAACTGGGCCTCAGCACTGGCGACGTGAGCCGCGGCGATACTTTCAGCCCCAGCTACAGCGCACTCTAATTACAATATAACTAACTCCCTATTGCACATATCATGGCGACAAAGACTCCTCGCAAGGCTACTGCGAGAAAGAAAACCTTGCGCATAATCAAGGACGACCCGTGGCTCAAACCCTTTGAGGATGCCATCGACGGCCGCCACAATGATGTGTTGCGCAAGATAGATGAACTCACCGGAGGCAACTGCAAGCTCAAGGACTGGGCAAACGCCTACAACTACTACGGACTGCACCAACTGCCCGACGGCAAGTGGGTGCTGCGCGAGTGGGCTCCTAATGCTACTGCCATCTACATGGTGGGCGACTTTAACCAGTGGACCGATTGCGCCCCCTTCGCGCTCAAGCGCCTTGAGGGTGGCAACTGGGAACTTGTTCTTCCTGCGCATGCCCTCAAGCACGGCGACCTGTTCAAACTCAAGATACACTGGGACGGTGGCTGCGGCGAGCGTATTCCCGCTTACGCAACACGCGTGGTTCAGGACGAGAAGACAGCAATCTTCTCGGCCCAAGTGTGGGCGCCCGAAGAGGAGTACAAGTTCAAGAACAAACGCTTCAAACCCCAAACTTCGCCCCTGCTCATATATGAGTGCCACATAGGTATGGCTCAGGACCGCGAGGGTGTGGGCACATACGAGGAATTCCGCACCAAGGTTCTGCCGCGTGTTCACGAGGCAGGGTACAATGCCATACAGATTATGGCCATCCAGGAGCATCCGTATTACGGCTCGTTTGGATACCATGTATCGAGTTTCTATGCTGCATCGTCTCGCTTCGGTACGCCCGAGGAACTGATGCGCCTCATCGACGATGCCCACGGCATGGGTATCGCGGTAATCATGGATATCGTTCACTCGCATGCAGTGAAGAACGAGGTCGAGGGCCTTGGACTCTTCGACGGCAGCATCGACCAGTACTTCTATGGCGACGGCCGCCGTGAACATCCCGCCTGGGACTCGCTGTGCTTCGACTATGGCAAGAACGAGGTTCTCAACTTCTTGCTCAGTAACTGCAAGTTCTGGCTTGAGAAGTACAAGTTCGACGGATTCCGTTTCGACGGCGTCACCTCGATGCTCTACTACAGCCATGGCTTGGGACAGGCATTCGGCGGTTACGACGACTACTACAACGGCAGTCAGGACACCAATGCCATCACATATCTCACGCTTGCCAACGAACTCATCCACAGCGTTAATCCCCGTGCCATTACCATTGCCGAGGAGATGAGCGGTATGCCCGGCCTTGCACGCAAGTTCAAGGACGGTGGTATGGGCTTCGACTATCGCATGGCGATGGGTATCCCCGATTTCTGGATTAAGACCATCAAGGAACGTAAGGACGAGGACTGGAAACCCGGTGCAATCCTGTGGGAACTCACCAACCGCCGTGCCGACGAGAAGACCATCAGTTATGCCGAGAGCCACGACCAGGCACTCGTGGGCGACA
>DCGA01000048.1:7195-13626 GCA_002314465.1 bacterium UBA1790
AAGACCATCATCTTCCGCCTCATCGACAAGGAGATGTATTGGCACATGATGGACGGCGACAACGACGGCACTGTGTCGCGCGGTATAGCCCTCCATAAGATGATACGCCTTGTTACAGCATCGACCATCAACGGCGGCTACCTCAACTTCATGGGCAATGAGTGGGGACATCCCGAGTGGATTGACTTCCCCCGCGAGGGTAACGGCTGGAGTTACAAGTATGCCCGCCGCCAGTGGGAACTGCTCGACCGCGAGGACCTCAAGTACAAGTACCTTGCACGCTGGGACCGCGATGTGATGCATCTGCTGGGCGAGACCGAGGGCTTTGAGGACCGTGAAGTGAAGAAACTGTGGGACAACGACGGCGACCAGGTGCTCGCATTCATGCGTGGCGACCTTGTGTTCGTGTTCAATTTCCATCCGTTCAAGTCGTTTGACGACTACGGCATGCTTGCTCCCGAGGGCGAATATGAACCACTGTTTAACAGCGACGAGGCATGCTATGGCGGATATGCAAACATCAACGACACGATGAACCACCTCACTGAGCACGATGCGCTGTATGCCGATGCCCATTTGGGTTGGCTCAAACTGTACCTGCCGTCACGCACAGCGATAGTACTGCGCAAGAAATCGTAATCACAAAACCCGTTATACAAGAAGACAGCCTCCCGGAAAGGAGGCTGTCTTTGTATTATATATAATGTAAAGGAGTGGAGTGTTGTTATTCCTCGTCATCGGGCTCATAGACGAGGTAACCGGCTTCGCTGGGATGGTCGAGCACGGTGTTCTCGGCAGGCTCTTTGCGCAGTCGCCATGCCACCATGATATCGCCGGCAGCCGATGCGATGAAGATAACGCCAAAGAGCGTCACCGCCACGCTTGCAAATGCCACGCCCGCTGCCGCCGGGATTATGCCCAGCACTACCAGCGGTGCAAGTGCGCCCTTCATGTAGTTCTTCACCTTCATGGGCTCACTGCAGTGGCAGTAGGGGGTGAGCATCTTCCATATTACGCCGAAACTGATGCTCTTGAATCGCGACGGAGCGTAGATGCCCCACACCAGTCCGTGGATGAGTTCGTGTACCACGATACCCGCAATTATAGCCACAAGCATGAAGATTGTGCCTAAACTCATTGCTTGCACCTGTTCCTCGACTTTATCGGGAGAGTAGATGCTTTCGCCACCCCACAGGGCGATGAATGCGCCGAAAAACACTATTGCCGACAGGGCGAGCACTGCCAGTGAAAACACATTGGCAGTTACCAGGTTGATGGTTTCTTTACGTTCTTTCATATCGTTAGTTTTACCCGTTAGACGCAATGATATGCGTTGATGCTACACTTTAGTGTAGGAAAAAATCAAGGCCCCGCATGAAACGGGGCCTTGGACTGTGTTATTTCTTTGAAGCCTTGGCTGCAGCGGCCTTTTCTTTGCGCTCGCGCTCCTTCTGTTTTTGAGCTTCTTCGCGTTCTTTTTGTTTCTGCTTCTGGGCCTCTTCACGCTCTTTCTGCTTTTGCTTCTGGAGTTTTTCTTTCTCCTTGGCTTCGGCCTTGCGTTCTTTGTCGCGCTCCTTACGGGCTTTTTCACGCTCTTTCTGTTTCTCCTTGCGTTCCTTAGCCTTAGCCTTGCGCTCTTCTTCCTTGGCCTTCATGCGTTCCTTGCGCTCCTTTTCTTGTTGCTTCTTGGCATCGATCTTGGCCTGTATCTTGTCGCGTTCAATCTGGGCGCGGTCTTTCTCCATCTGCTTACGGGTATCGATGCGAGCCTGGTCAAGGGCATTGAGCGAGTCTTCGCGAGCCTTTTCAACGCGTGCGATAGAGTCTTCGCGGGCCTTCTGCAACTTGGCAAGGAGTTTGTCGGCTTCCTTCTCGGTGCGCTTGATAGAGTCTTGCTTCTGCTTCTCAATCTTCTCGAGTTGCTTCATGCGAGCCTTTTCGGCCTTTTCTTTTTCCTTGAGGAGTTTCATCTCGTCTTTCTCCTTAGCCTTCGCCTCGCGGTCCTTGTCCTTGATTTCGGCCTTGAGTTTCTCCTCGGCCTGTTTCTCGGCAGCAAGACGCTCCTTCATTTCGGCTTCTTGACGCTTCTTGGCCTCTTCTTGACGCTTCTTGCGGTCGGCTTCTTGCTGTTTCTTGCGCTCTTCTTCGGCTTTCTTGCGTTCCTTCTCGGCCTGTTTCTCGTCGTTCTTGGTGTCTCTTACCGAGCGAGCCTTGCTATCTTTCTTTTCGGTCTCGGCCTTAGCCTGGTCATTGCTATCGTCTTTCTTGTCGTCGTTATCCTTGGCCTCCTCCTTGGCTTTGCGCTCGGCGAGAGCCTTTTCGCGGCGCTCACGGTTGGCGCGCATGATTTCCTCGCGCGACTTAGCCTTGCCGTTGTTAGCGTTGGTGATGGGAGTGGTGTTGCTAATTCCGCCCTCGCTCTCGACTTTCTCCTCTTTCTTATCGCTTTGCGCTTCTTCAGAAGGCATGGTGTGGGAGAGGTTAGAGCCTTCAATGCTGTTGTCGTCCGTGCTGCCATTGTTAGAAACCGACCCGCTGTTGCCGCTGTTGTCGCCGTTTTCAAGAGCCTTAACCTCGGCCTCTTCGCGCTTGCGTTGTTCCTCTTGAGCCTTCTTAGCAGCGGCTTCGGCCTTCTTGCGGGTCTGCTCTTTCTTCTTTTCTACCGCTTCGGCCTGCTTGCGTGCGAGTTCGGCTTTCTTGGCATCGGCCTCGGCTTTCCTCTTGGCTTGAGCCTCTTCCTTAGCCTTGTCGGCTTCGGTCTTTTCGGTCACAGTCTTATCGGGTTGGCCGCTGGTAGTGGGGATAAGCAGAGTTTCGCCTATCTTAATCTTGTCATCGGTGAGGCCGTTAGCCTTCTTGATGTCGGCAGCTGCAACCTTATATTGCTGTGCGAGTTTGGTCAGCTTGTCACCCTTCTTAACCACATGCTTGAGCATGCCGTTTGCGTCGAGTGCTGTGGGTGTGGCAGTTGTGTCGCTTTCTTCAAGTGCTGCATTGGCCTTCTTGACTTCCTTGAGTTCGGGAACCTTGTTCTCTACGATAGAGTCGTTGCGGTTCTCAAGGTAGTTGAAGTATTCCTCGAAAGAGCGTCCCTCGTTGAGCAGCAACTGGAAGTTGCCGTCGCTGATGATAACCTTGGTAAGGTTCTCGGGGATAACCATGTCCTTGTCTTCCTCAAAGACTGTGCGGTAGTGAACAGCCTCGTTATAGTTGCCGAATCCCTTTACTACGAGCAATCCCAAACGATTGAATGTCATCTGCTCGATGTCATAGTCCTTGACAACGAATGCGTTGAAGTTGTGGCGTGCCACCTCATAGAGCAGCATGTTAGAGCTAACCGAGTCGGTGGGGTAGAGCAGGATGAATGTGTGGGGCTTATCGGGCTCGTCCTTGAACGGGGTGACCTCACGGTTTACGCCTCCGCCTGTAGAGTCGTTGCCCAGGCGTGTGCTCCATATCATACCACGGGTGTTGCTTGAACCGCCGGTGAGTTTGCGGCCCGAGTTGAGTTGCTTCACGATGCCCGATGCCACGGGGGTGATGTCGGTATCGGGATAGCGCTCCAGCATTTCCTTGATAGTGGTCTGGAACTGCGAGTAGTTCTTCTGTGTGACATAGCTCAGCGCGTCGATGAACATGAACTTGGGCATGATCTTAGACAGCGGATACTTGCGCATCATCTCGGCATAGGCAGCGTGTACACCCTCGTTGTTATTGTTCAGGTAGTCGCTGTAGGCTTGTTCGTACATTGCCTCCTGGTCGCTCTCCATGTTCTTGAGGTTGTCAAGGTAGTCGGGGTCTTGCATTGCCTGGCCGTACTTAGAGTCGGCAAATTCAGTAATAATGATGTCGCGGCACGACTCGGCCTTACCTGTCTTGCCGTAGCGCATGTACATGAGGTACATATTATAATAGGCATCGAGACGGTAGGTGTTGTCGGGATAGCGGCGCATGAGTTCCTCAAACTGGTACTCGGCAGCCTCCATGTCCTCGAGTTTGTCCTTGAGGATTACACCCATGTTGTACAGACCCTCCATGATGATGTCGTGGGCAGCCTGAATCTGTTCTTCGGTCTTGGGAATCTGCTTGAGGTAGTATTCCTCGTAGTGCGGGTCTTCGGCGCGCTTGAGGGCTTCCTTGTCTACCTTGATGCTATCGTTGCCCGTTGCTGTTGTGTCATTGGCCAGCGTAGTAGTGTCGCTCTCGGCGTCGTTGCCCAGTGAAAATGTGGCCTTGTTGCGGCGGCGCCAGTTATCCTCGAGTTTACGGTTACCCCATGTCTGCTGGAATGCGGTCTTACCGGCATTCTTGGTAGCAGTGTTGTAGAAGTACCACGAGTTGTCATTGTTCATCTGGAAGGTCGTGGGTTGGTTGCCCTTGTTGCCCAGCGGATTGCCGTTAGCGCCTTGTTGCGCCATGTATTCCTCGCGTGCAGCGTTCTCGGCTTCTTCCTTCTCCTTCTTCTTGAGTTCGTCGATGATTTTCTTGATTACCTTCTTCTGCTCCTCGGGAGTCATCTTCGACAACTTGAGCAGTGAGTCTTGCAGTGTCACGTTCTGCGAGTACACGGCGAGTTCGTCGAGCACGTCGCTGCGGTGCTTGAGCATCTTGTAGTTGGGGTAATCCTCGTTGATTTGGGGGATAGCCTCGGCATAGCAGGGCTGTGCCAGGTCATACTTGTGCTGGTTGAAGTAGATGCCGCCCAGTGTAAGTTGGCTTATTGCCTTGTCCACACCGTTGCGGGTGCTCTTCTCGGCCGCTTTCTTGTAATTCTCGATGGCGTGGACGGTGTCCTCGCGTGAGAGGTACAGATTGCCTATCGCGTAGTAAATCTGGTCGAGGTATTCCTTGTTGCGGTCATATCGTGCCATACTGCGCAGCGCCTTCACCTCGCTTGTGACATTGCTGCCGCTATACACGGCGCTCTGCTTGATGCGAGCGTTGAACTTGGTGCGGTAACTGCTGCTGTTGTTGCTGCCGGCCTTCTTGAATGCGCGGTAAGCCAGCGTGTTCTCGCCGGCGTCTTCATAGAGCTGGCCGAGCAGGAAGTAGAGGCGCACCTTCTGCGAGCCCTTGGCGCCCTTCACTGCCTCGGCGAGGTAGGGTATAGCCTGCTCGTTGCGTTTCTCCTTGATGTAATAGTCGGCATAGGCAAGGTTGGCAAGCGAACGTATGCGCTTGTTCTCAATCTTGTCGATGTGGATGTGAGCCAGCACGTTGTCGGCCTCGTTGGTCCAACCCATTGCACAGTAGCACAACGCCTCCCACACTTGTGACTCGAGCGCGAGGTCTTCCTTCCATGTGAAGTGGCGCGAGATGTAGCGGAAAGTGGCGGCAGCGTTAAGGAAGTCGCCCTTCATGTACTCGCTCTTGGCGAGCAGGTACCATGCATTGTGCAAGAAGGGGTTGTACTCCTCGCGTTTCATCCATTCCTTGAACTTGGGATCGCTGCCCTTGCCGGCTTTTTTCTTGGGTTTTTTCTTGATTGAGTGCAGCGCAATTGCCTTTTGCATCTTCTCGATGGTGCGGTCAAAGCTGCCGCTGGGTTGCGGAGACTTGGGGTTGGCCTTAGCCTCGGCGGGGTGGACAAACAAGCGCTGAGAGTAGTCGTCCTGATACTCGTCTTCTACAATCTTAATCTGTTCGTCGTAGTTGGTTTTTCCGTGGTAATACACATTGTACCTGGTGTTTAGCGCTTGCCAAAAGCGCGAGCCGGCGGTATTCTTCTTGGCACTGCATGCCTGAAGCAATATCACCATCGCAATCATGAAAAGCGGTGTAAATCGGTACAATTTTTTCATATAAAGACGTCTTTAATCTATATTATAACGCACGTTTGCCCCTTTTATTGCTTTACCTTAAATAAAAATAAAGGAAGCAGGCTTGGGGGCCTGCTTCCGTGTGATATGTAAATGTGGTATTTACTGGGGTTTGATGTTGGGGTTGTAGTAATACTTGATTGAGTTGGCATAAACCATAGACTCCTTGGTAAAGCCTTCGTAGATATCAAGTTTTACATATACCTTGGTGTTTTTGAGTTCGGGGTGTGCCTGAGTTTGCGCGTCCATTTCTTCGGTGAGTTTGAATGCAACTTCAAGTGCCACTGCAACCATTGTACCCAACAGGTCTTTGCTACCGCCCTGCCCCTCTTTGAGCACAGTGCAGCTACTGATTTTCTCATCGAGCGCCGCCTTGTCGATGCCAAGGGCTGCAAGTTCGCCGTTTTCGTCAACGACAGAGGGCTTAGCTTGGACGCTGAAAGTAGTGCCCTCGGTGCTCTTCTCGAACTTTACGGCTTTAACTATGAGACTGTTATCTACTGTAAGTATGCCGCTGAACGAGTTGGTTTCCTTATTGGCAAATAACATATATAAATTGAGCTTGGTCTCGCTGCCGTCGGCCTTCTTGCCAGACCAAGCTCAATTTATATA
>DCGA01000048.1:13692-14724 GCA_002314465.1 bacterium UBA1790
AATGCTGCCTGATACTTGCTTCCGGACAGCTTACCGCCTATCCAAGCAATGTATTTTGTGCCGTCTTCGGCTGTGTATGTCCACATGCCCTTGGGATTGTAAACCGCACTTTCGTAAACATAATTCAACAAGGTCTCACCGTTGTTGACAAACTTGAATTCGCACATCACGACGCCGTTAACGTTGTCAATGGCTTCGTTCAACTTCTTGGGATTGTAGTCAAGGTTAAGGAGAACCTGCTCAACCTTGCTGATTACGCTCTCCTTGGCTGTAATAGTGATGCTGAAGTTTGAAGTATAGTCTGTTTGTACGGTTGCAACGCCCTTGAGTTCCTCGCTCAATACGCCTTGAACTGCTGCTACAAAAGCATCTTTATCGGCCGTTGTGCCTGATAACACAACACTGGCACCCGACGAAATGATTTTTACGTCTTTGTCAACGGGTTTGGGTTCGTCTTTGCTGCAAGATACCATAGCCATGCCCAGCACTACCAGTGAGAGCATGAATAGATTGCTTAATTTTTTCATTTTCATGTTTTTAATTATGGTTGTTTATTCATTTACAAGCATGATAAACTCATCGTNNGTGGATGGCCGTGGGCATGACGATGCCGCGCTTCTTGAGCGACTTGCACCAACCCAGGCGGTCGGCGGGGATGAGGGTATAGAGCACATCGCGGAACTCCTCCACCTCGCTGTCGCTGTATTGCCCGGCATCACGGCCCGCAAAGCGGTCGAGGCTCTCGTCGTCGTAGTACACGGCGGCCTTGTCGAGCCCTGCGAGCAACTCCTGCGAGGGACACACCTCGTGAGTGGTGCAGCAGTCGTCGGTACACGACTCCTGCGGCTCCACTATGGTGTCGTCTTCATCGTCGCGGTGTTGCCTGCGGTCGAGTAACCACAGCGGCAAGCCCACGGCAAACAGAATTGCAAGCAAGATGAGTATAACGAGCATAACTGCCTGATTGTGTTATGCAATACCGAATTCTTTGCGCAATGTATCCACGAAGTCGAGTTTCTCCCATGTGAAGAG
>DCGA01000183.1 GCA_002314465.1 bacterium UBA1790
TGTCGAAGCGAATCTGGTCGTTACCAGCACCGGTACTGCCGTGTGCAATGGCATCGGCACCGATTTCGCGTGCATAGCGTGCTATGGCGATAGCCTGGAAAATGCGCTCGCTCGATACCGAGATGGGATAACAGTTGTTGCGCATCACGTTACCGAAAATCATGTACTTGAGAGACTTCTCGTAGTACTCCTGGGTAACATCGAGGGTTACATACTGTACTGCGCCCAACTTGTAGGCGTTCTCTTCGTTGGTTTTGAGTTGCTCGGGGCTGAAGCCGCCGGTGTTGGCACATGCTGCATAAACATCATAACCGTCCTGAGTGAGTTTCATCACTGTGTAGGAAGTATCCAAGCCTCCACTGAAGGCAACTACTACTTTTTTCTTGCTCATAATATATTCGTTTTTTTGTTTTTACTTGATTGATAATGCCGTGGGCTCATAGGAGGAGTGTGCCTATGCACGTGCTGCAAAGGTAAACCCGTGTGTAGCCCACAATGTTATGATTAGTTTTAGCCTTTTCCCTGCAAGGGTCACTTCACATGGAAGATAGACGAAAGGCGGTTCTTGAATGCCATCCAGTAGGGGGCAAACCATGACGCCTTTTTCTGCTTCTTGTCCCACTTGGGGTCGTAGAGCATACCGGTGCACAGGCAGCGCTGGCGATTGTTGCGCTTTAGGATGTCGATGTTGATACATCCCTCGCAACCCTTCCAGAACTCATCGTCCTGTGTGAGTTCGCTCAGTGTAGTGGGTACATAACCCAAGCGGGTATTGAGTTTCATCACCGCCAGTGAAGTGGTGAGAGAGAAAATCTTGGCATAGGGGAAGCGCTCGCGCGCGAGTTGGAAGGTTTTGTCCTTGATGCTCTTTGCCAGACCCAAGTGACGATACTCGGGGTCTACGATGAGACCACTGGTGGCTACATAGTCGCCGTGGCTCCAACACTCAATGTAACTAAAGCCTACTACACGATCACCGTCGAGGGCAACAACAGCCTTTCCGCCTGTCATCTTGTCGGCGATGTACTCAGGTCGTCGTCGGGCAATACCCGTTCCGCGCTGGAGTGCCGATTCATAGATGAGTTTGCAGATAGTCTCAGCATACTTTACATGCTCTTCGGTAGCATACTGTACCGTGATGTTGTTTGCCTTCATTTCCTTTTTACGTCGTCCTAAATGACTGTAGGTTAAATAAATATCTTTAGTTAATAACACACCATAAAGACCGTACTTAGCGCCCAATATGGGCCTCAAAGCACAATCTCAACTCAAAAAGTATGCAATTTTCGTAAAAAATCTTGACATTTGCAAGTTTTTTAACACAAAACTTACCTATTTATAAAATAAAGGCATTTTCGCATATAGAACAATCATGCCATTTTCTCCCGAAATTCGGCACAAAAACGTACTATGTTTCGCGGTTTTTCTTGCTCGTTTTCGAAATTATACTTAACTTTGCAGTGCAAAACAATTGTGTCGGGTTCTCTACCCCGTAGAGATTAAAAGGGAATCAGGTGAAAATCCTGAACAGTCCCGCTGCTGTAAGCTCCGCCAAGACATCATCGTTTCACATCACAGCCACTGGTAGTAACCACGTCCATTCTTAAAAAGACGACTACATCATTGACCGGGAAGGCGTGAAACGACGGAGCAAAGTCAGAAGACCTGCCTTGACATTAAGCCTTGCGTAACGTTCACGTGGATATGAACAGAGGCAGCACAAAACAGAATGATGTAGTCGCGACTCCCCATCACGACTTATTTGTAACCATCATGCAGGCACCCATGCGTCCTGACAGTTGACAAGTACACCCAAGTCATACTATGGTTGTACACTGAGCAACAATGTGTTAGCACTACCTATTCATTAATGCGCGAACTTTTTAAAACAGGTAGATTATAACCCTATAATAATTTTAAAAAGTTTCGATTATGAAAAAAGTTTACATGATTATTTTCGCTCTCCTGAGCGTAGCAACAGTAGTTGCACAAAACAATGTTAACGTAAATGCTGGTCCCGCCAATGCCGGCGAGTTCAACATGACAAACATCGAAAACTGGAGCGGTGACGGCGCCAACAGCGCTGCACTGGCTATCAAGTGGACCGGCAGTGAGTACACTTGGGTTTTCGGTTACAAATTTGACGGAGAAAAGACCGGTGCCGACATGATCAACGAAATCGTTGCCAACAATCCCCGCTTCTTTGCTCTCGAAGCAGCCACTTCTTATGGTACAACCGTAGGCGGTTTCGGTTATGACGCCGACAACAACGGTTTTACCCTCCTCGACAAGAACGGCGAGGAAATGACTCCCACATCTGATGGTCTGTACCTTATCAGCGGTACAAATTTTGACGATTACACATCGGCAAGTGACGCCGATTACTGGAATAGCGGTTGGATGAGCAAAGGCTACTGGAGTTACAATATCTCTGACGATCCCGCAACTAAGATTAGCTGGGCTTCTACAGGTTGCTCAGGTCGTTCGCTCACCAATGGTTGCTGGGATATGTGGCTGTTCTCTCCCTTCAGTGGCGGCAGCAATACTTGGGGCGACTTCAAGGCTGTTCCTGCTAATCAGGCAACTGCTATCGAGGGTGTAGACGCAGTTAAGAGCGTTGCTTCGGTAAGTTATGTAAACCTCGCAGGCCAGATAAGCGCCGAGCCTTTCGCTGGTGTTAACATCGTTGTTACAACTTACACTGATGGCAGCAAGTCATCGGCTAAGGTTATCAAGTAATTTTACAATAACCCCAATGAAGAAATTAATGCTTATGCTTGCTGCCGGCTTAATGGCAGCAAGCACTTTTGCCCAGTACACCGACGGCGTTTTCATCGTTAACGAGGATTGGTTCGGACACAATTCAAGCACCGTGAACTTCTACTCTTACAAGACCGGAGAGATGACCTATCGCGCGTACCAAAAAGAGAATGAAGGTCTCACCCTGGGCAACACCACACAGTTTGCAGCCAAGGACGACACCAACATCTACTTCTGCTCTAAGCAGAACTACGGTGAGACAGGCGGACGCTTTGACGTAGCCGATGCTAAGACCTTGAAGGCTAAGCACTCTATCGCAACCTTCAGCGGCAGTGGCGACACCCGCGCATGTTTCCCCTACAGCGACACCAAGGTGTATGTAGGCACAAGCAAAGGTATCTATGTATACAACCCTACCACACAGGAAGTAACCGGTCCCATCGAGGGTACCGACGTTAAGGAGCCCGGTCTGATGGAACTCGCAGGCGACAAACTCGTCGTGTGTGCACAAGGCAAGGGTGTTTACGTGATTGACACCACTACCGACGCCCTCGACAAGACAGTGGATGTATCGGCAAGCACTTGCGCGCTGTTCAAGGTCAACAACGACCTGTGGGTAAGCGTCAACAACTGCACTTGGGGCACTCCCACCTCGAGCAACACCGAGCAGTTTATTAAGCTCAACGCAACCACATTCGAGCCCGAAACTCCCACAGTAGTTCCCATGGCTTGCCAGAACCCTGCATGGGCATGGAAGAAGACCGCACCCGCTGTTGACGCAGCCAACGAGGTTCTCTACTATGCGCCCGCCGACGGTGGCAAGTTCATCAGCAAGTATGACCTCAAGAGCGGCGAGTTCACACAGAACTTCATCGATCTGCCCACCGGCGAGAGCATGTACGGCCATGTGCTGGACCTCGACCCCAATACCGGGAACATCGTTGTTGTGACATTCGAGGGATACGGTTCACAGAACTACCACCTGCACATTTACAATAAGGAAGGCGAGGAAGTACAAAACGCTTTGCTGCTCGACAGCAACTACTGGTTCCCTGCTATGCTGGTATTTGCCGATCCCGAGACCCCCACAAGCATTACCGATGCCGAGACTATCAAGACCGTTGCAGGTGTAACCTACACCAACCTTGCCGGCCAGGTAAGCAGCCAGCCTTTCGAGGGCCTGAACATCGTGGTAACACGATATACCGACGGCACAATGACTTCTGCAAAACAGTTTCTCAAATAAAAAATTACAACCATCTTAAATCCCTAACCACGAAAAGCACTATACTGAAAATTTGATTAGGATAATATAGTAACGTAAATGTGGCACCCGTTCGCGATTGAATAGGTGCCACGTTTTTTATTTGTGAGTTGTTTAGTAGATGCTTGAGATGGTGCGCGACGGGGTTTTCTTGCGGCTTATGCTCAGGAAGTCGCCTCCTATGCCAAGAACGACCGAATGGCTGCTCATGTTGGTCTTGAGGTTGCTCACGTCGGAACTCTCGTTGTGGTAACGATAACCAATGCGCAGGACTGTATTGCCCAGGTGCACATCGGCGTTCAACTGGTGGTTGATTTCAAAGCGTTTGCCGAGCGTAAAGTGAGTGAGTCCCTTGTGGTTGCCTACATAGATTTCGTAGTAAGACTCGTCGTATTCGGGCGAATAAAACGCGCCCAGCACTGGCATCGACATCTGGTAGACGAGGGTGACCGGCAAGCGCCCCACCCTAACGGGATAAACGGCCGTACCAGCCAAACCGATGCCGGCATGTATCTTGACCGAGCAGATGTTGTTGGAGTTGGCGCCGTTATAGATTACCCCACCGCGCGCCATCACGGCGCCACCTGCCATGAGTTGGAGGCCGGGGGTAAAGACATCACGCCACCTGCGCACGAGGCTCCAGCGACCGTCGACCATTACCGTGTGCATGGTGTTGTTGCCCATGGGATTGTGCACATTGCCATATTCCACGCCCACTTCGAGGTTACGCACCCATTTGTCGGGATTGAAACCCGTTGCCTGCATTGCCTGATACCCCAGTCGCAGGTTGGTGCCGCCATAGATCACGGGGGTGAGATAGGTGTCGCGCACGCTACCGTAGCCCGCATCGAGCATGAACATCGACGCAACGGGGCGCGCCACACCGGTGTCGCCGCTATCTTGCGCCGCTGCAACCAGTGTGCCACAAATAGCGATGGCGGCAACCATAGCCGCCATCAGCACATTATGAGTTATTCTCTTGAGAATCGTCATCTTCGTTCTCCTCTTCGTCGTCATTGCCAAAGAGCTGCCACTGTCCGGTGGCGGTGTTGAGCACGGGAGCAGGAGGCTCTTCCTTAGGCTCTTCGGCCACAACTTCGGGCGCCTGGGGCACCTCGACAACCTCGGGTTCCTGCAGCTCTTCCTCGGGAACCTCACGGGGCTCTATCTCGGTAACCTCGGCAATCTCGTAGTTAGACACACGCTTGCCCTTGGCCTTGAAGCTCTTCACTGCGATAAACTCGTCGGCATCGATGATGAGCGGTTCGCGGAACTCGTCGCCACCGCCAAACTTAACGCTGAACCTCGGGTACTTGGCATCGCTGAGCAGGATGAGCTTAGATGCCTCGTTGCTGCCGTTCATGCACTGCTTCTTCACGTTGTCCTCGAGCGGGAAACGCTTAACATAGAGATAGCCCTGGTCGGCATCGTCGACGATAGCGGTCCACACCTTGCCTTCCTTGTATTTCTCGATGCGCAGAATGCCCTCCTCGTAGTGGTTGGTGGCATCGCTTGAAATGGTGTAGAAATCGCCGTTCTTCATGACCACAAGGATGCGGTCGTCGCCACCGAAGAGACCCAGTGAGCGTCCGTGGCCCTCGTAGTTGATGCGCAGGANNCCAGGATATCGGGGTCGAACCACACCTCGCGGTCGCCCAGCGTAGACGTTCCGGCACTCTTGAGGGTGATGCGGTGAACCTCGTTCTTGGTAACGATGTTACCACGCGACTGCTTGCCCTTGATGGTGAGTTCGGCAAGGTCAACGTCGAACTGCAGCACCTTGAGGCGGAACTTGGGCTTGAGTGTGATGCGCAGCACCTCGGCCTCGCCGTTGGGATTGGCGGTGAACCACATCACCTTGCTGCCGGGCTTGCCCTGGGTGAGGTCATACTCCTTGTCGCGGGTAATACCTGTCACGGCAAAGCGCTTCATGAACACGGTGCCGCCCTTGCCGTCCTGATAGAGAACGTTGTAGACGGTGCGCGAATCATTGCGCTTGAACACGTTGAGGTAAATCACGTTCTTACCCACATATATCTTCTCGGCAACCTTGATGACCTTGTACTTACCGTCCTTGTAGAAAAGGATGATGTCGTCGATGTCGCTACAGTTGCACACGTATTCGTCCTTCTTGAGGCCGGTGCCGATGAAGCCGTCGGCTCGGTTGATATACAGTTTCTCGCTTGCCTCGGCAACCTTTGAAGCCACGATGGTGTCGAACTCGCGGATGATGGTCTTGCGGGGGAACTTGTGACCGTACTTAGACTTGAGGCCCTCAAACCAGTTGATGGTGTGCTCAACCAGGTGCGCGAGTTTGTAGTCGATGTCGGCAATGCGGTCGTTGAGGGTAGCGATGTAGTTCTCGGCCTTCTCGATGTTGAACTTGAGGATGCGAGCCATCTTTATCTCCATGAGACGCAGGATATCGTCGGTTGTCACCTCGCGTATGAACGAGGGCTTGAACGGTTCCAGTCGCTTGTCGATGTGGGCAACGGCAGCATCCATGTTGGCCGCGTTCTCAAACTGTTTNNGTCCTTGTAGATGCGCTCCTCGATGAAAATCTTCTCGAGCGAAACGCCGTGCAGAGTCTCGAGGGTCTCGCTGCGCTGTATCTCGAGTTCTTTCTTGAGGATGTCCTTGGTGCGGTCTACACTGTAGCGCAACACGTCGCTCACGGTGAGGAACTGCGGTTTCTCGTCCTTAATGACACAGCAGTTGGGCGAGATGCTTATCTCGCAGTCGCTGAAGGCATACAGAGCGTCGATGGCGATGTCGCTCGATGTGCCGGGCATGAGTTGCACGATAATCTCGGCATTCTCGCTGGTGTTGTCGTCAACTCGCTTAACCTTGATCTTACCTTTCTCGGCAGCCTTGACGATTGACTCCATGAGCGAACCGGTGGTCTTGCAATAGGGAACATCCTTAACGAGCAGCGTCTTGTTGTCTATTTTCTCAATCTTGGTGCGCACACGCACGCTGCCACCGCGCTCGCCGTCGTTATAGTGGCTCACGTCGATATAACCGCCAGTCTGGAAATCGGGATAGAGGTGGAACTCCTCGTCGCGCAGATAGTGAACGGCAGCATCGATAATCTCATTGAAGTTGTGGGGAAGAATCTTGCACGACAAACCCACCGCAATGCCTTCGGCACCCTGTGCCAGCAGCAGCGGGAACTTGGCAGGCAGTGTGAGCGGCTCACGCTTGCGGCCGTCGTACGACAGGCCCCAGTCGGTAACCTTAGCATTATAAACGGTGTCGAGGGCAAACTCGCTCAGTCGTGCCTCGATGTAACGGCCTGCAGCCGCACCGTCGCCGGTGAGGATATTACCCCAGTTACCCTGGGTGTCGATGAGCAGTTCCTTCTGACCCAGCTGCACCAGCGCCGAGTAAATCGACGCATCGCCGTGGGGATGGTACTGCATGGTGAGACCCACCAGGTTGGCAACCTTGTTCATGTGTCCGTCGTCGGCCTCCTTCATGGCGTGCATGATGCGGCGCTGCACGGGTTTGAGACCGTCCTCGATGTGGGGGACGGCACGCTCCAGAATCACATAGCTGGCATAGTCGAGAAACCAGTTCTCGTACATGCCCGAGAGTTGCAATTTCTTGTCTTTGGGTACCTGATAGGCCGAGTGCCCTGCCTCACCGCCCTCTTCCTGGGCGGCAGCAGCCTGCTCTTCGTTGACCTCTTCGGGTTGTTCGTTGTTCAGTTCCAGTTCGTCGTTGTCTTCTTTCATCTTGAGAAAATAGCGATTATTGACTATTCAAACTGCAAAGATACTATTTTTTTGCGAATTATAAAACACGTTTACCCCCCTCAACGGGCTACTATGGGGCACATTGGCACTATTTTTTTGCCTATTATTAAACTTTTTCTTAACTTTGCCGTCCTAAGAAGCGAAAACAGTACAATTTATTCAACGATAAAGAAATGAAAAACGATAAGTTTCAGGGCCATGCAGCGGTGTTGCTGGCCAATGTAATTTTCGGTCTCGCGGTACCCATGAGTTCGTTCCTGCTGTCGCCCGCTTCGGGCGTCGACGGCCAGGCTTGGATGGGTCCTCTGGGCTACATTGCCACCCGCTGTTTCTTTGCAGCAATCATCTTCTGGGCAATTGCCGCCTTCCTTCCCAAGGAGAAGGTTGAGCGCAAGGACCTGTGGGTGATTATCCTGGGCGGCGTCATGGGATTTGCCGTGTCGCAGACCTTCACCGCTTGGAGCCTTTACTATGCTAATCCCGTCTACTTCTCGTTTGTAGGCGCCCTCTGCCCCATCGCCACTATGATAGGCGCGTGGATGGTGCTGGGCGAGCGCATCAACGGCATCAAGACCGTGGGCGTTATCCTCGGCATCCTGGGAGCACTGCTCATGGTCTACATGAGTGCCACCGGAGGTAGTGCCGACGGCATCAACAACCTGCTGGGTATAGGCTTTGCATTGCTCAGCCTCCTCACATGGGTCATCTACTTGCTCATCACACGCAAGGTGTCGGCCAAGTACAGCAGCGTCACCCAGATGAAGTGGACATTCCTTGCATCGGCCATCATCATGGTGCCCCTCACAGCATTCATGGAAGGCCCGCAGATGCTCTACACATCGGCTTGCACATGGCAGGCGGCAGGCGCCACAGCGTTTGTGGTACTCCTTGCCACAGTACTGGGCTACTTCATGATCCCCTATGCAATGAAGCGCATCAACGCCACCACAGTGAGCACTTACACCAACCTGCAGCCCGTTGTGGCATCTATCGTGGCATTTGCCATTGGACAGGCAATCCTCACTTGGGACAAACCCGTTGCCGGTGTACTCGTATTGCTTAGCGCATTCATGGTAACCCTCGGTTCAAAGCAAGAAGCATAACACGCGAGTATTAATAAAAAAATAAGGCAAAACGTTTGCCGTTAACAAAAAAATAGACTACCTTTGCAGTCGCTTTAACGGCAATGCCGTTTTCGGGATGTAGTACAGTCGGTAGTATGCATGCTTTGGGAGCATGAGGTCGCACGTTCGAATCGTGTCATCCCGACCTACCGTAAAAAAACGCTGGAGTCACAACGACCCCAGCGTTTTTGTTATACTTATAGATTTAGAGTATATATTTACCCTATATTTTTGAAATTTTCAAATAATGTGTTACTTTTGTAAAAATAACAATCATTTCTACCATATGAAAGTTGACACCTGGATATTTTTTTCCGTATAATTACATTAACACACATAACACTCATTAATACACATAACTATGATTCCAGGACCTGCAAGAATTCTCACATGCCCCCACTGCGACGGCAAGAAAGAAGTATTGTCCCTAAAGTCGGGTAACACATTTGGTGCCATCACATGGTCGGACAACAAGACCGAAGCCCACATGTTGCCCCGCATATCGTTTGTACAGCAATGCCCCCATTGCGGGGAATACTATCTGCTCTCACGTCAGGATGGCGATGAGTATAGCAGCAATTACAGTTTTAACCTCGGCGAGCTCGACTTTGTCGGCCACGTGAAGGCTTGGGAGCAACTGAGCCAACTGCCCGACCTTACCGAAAGTGAGCGCATGAATTGCCGCTTCCTACAAGTTTGGGCTTACAACGACGAGTTTACTCGCAAGCCAAATTCGAACGCGCCCAGCGAAAGTGATGTCAAGTTCTTTATGAATGCGGTGGACGACTTGATTAATTCTAATAAAGTACAATCTCTCATTAAGGCGGAACTACTACGAGAAACAGGCCGATTTGACGAGGCTGCCACTATGCTCGACTCAGAGACTGTCGACCAAGAATTCCTCAAGCAAATCATTGAAGAGATACGCACCCACATTACCGCCCGCGATACCCGCCCATTTGTAATCACCGATAGGTAACCACTCTATAACAAAAAAACGCTGGAGTCACAACGACCCCAGCGTTTTTGTTTTCTGGGTTCTAAGCAGCATGTCGAGCGAATCCATTATTTGGGCGTATTATTCTTGACGGGGAATTATTTTTCACTTATCACATTTTCTTGGTGAAATTTTAGGGCGGTTTGGACTAAATACACTACATTTGCACGGTAATTATTATGTAACTATGGAAACGCTTAAAAAAATCTTGGCCGATGCCATGGATATGGCACACAAGGCAGGAAACATTCAGATGGAAATGTTCCGTTCGGGACATCTCAGCATTGTCACCAAGCAGAATGCCTATGATGTAGTGACCGCTGCCGACAAGGCAAGTGAGACGCTGATAGTAGACAGTATTAACGAACTTTATCCCGACCATTCGATACTGAGCGAGGAGAGCGGTCTGCACGAGGGCGATGCCGAGTGGCAGTGGGTCATCGATCCGCTCGACGGCACTACCAATTACAGCAACGGACTGCCCATCTTCAACGTATCAATAGGCATCAAGCACTATGGCGAAACCGTAGTGGGCGTGGTATATGCCCCGGCACTGGGCGAGATGTTCCACGCCATAAAGGGACACGGGGCTTTCCTCAACGGCAAGGCAATCACCTGCAGCGACAAGACATCGCTCGAAGAAGCGGTACTTTCGACCGGTTTCCCATATGACAAGGCCGTCAACCCCGACAACAACATAGACCGTGCCAGCCGAGTTATTCCCGTGGTGCGCGGACTGCGACGCCTGGGCAGCGCAGCCCTCAACATCAGTTATGTGGGAGCCGGATTCCTCGACGGATACTGGGAGATGAACCTCAACGAGTGGGACGTGTGTGCCGCACTACTCATTGCAAGCGAGGCAGGAGCAAGATGGAGTGACTTCCGCACCGACCGCAACCGCAGCGTCATAGTCACCTCACCAGGCATCTACGACGCGCTGCACAAACTCATAAAATAACCGCATCAATCTATAACGACAGCGACGGATTCACCCACATAAGGGCAAGTCCGTCGCTTTGTTTTTTATGTGATTACAATCTACTTCTTGGTGAGGATAGCGATGGCTGTGTCAAGCAGCGTGTCGTGATGGCGTGCAGTGTCGTCGTCGGTCTGATCAACGCGCACATCGGGCTCTACGCCGAACTCGGTGAGGTTGCCATCCTTGTCGTAGATGGGCGACGCCGAGAAGCGCACGTGCCATCCGTTGGGCATCTCGCTTGTGAACGGCAAGCCGCATCCGCCGCCGGTTACATCACCCACGATGGTAACATTGGGCAGTGACTTCATGATAGACACAAAGTTGTTGGTAGCGCTGAACGACCCGCGGTTGCACAGCACTACAACGGGCTTGAGGTAGTGGGTGCGATTGGGCGACGGTTCAAAGTAATAGGGGTAGCGCTCAGAGAAAGCATCATGGGCAGCCCCCTTCTTGTGGCTCATGTAGCCCACCAGGGTCTTCTCCTCGATGAAACGCTCCACCAGTGTCTGCACGTTGGTGAGGATGCCGCCACCATTGCTGCGCACATCGATGATGAGACCGTCGCAGGTGGCAAGGAAATTGAACAGCGCGTCGAGGTTGCCCGAGCCTATCGTATTAGAGAAACTGCCATAGTACATATAACCTATGTTGTCGCTAAGTATCTGGTAATCGATGCCCGAGGTGTGGAAATAGTCGAAGTTGAGGTAATACTCCCTTACAAGGCGCTCGTCGTAGTTGACGGGATATTTCTCCCATATCCAGTAACGCGACACATCGTGCGGAGCAATGAGATTGGTGTGCCCGTCGCGCAGTTCCTTGAGCATATCGCCGCACAGCGAAAAGAGTTCGCTTGAGGTCATCTTGGGCGTAATCTTGCTGCGGTAGCGAGTGCGCACCTCGTTCCAGTCCACGTCCTTGTAGGAGAAAAACGCATAGTGCTCGTCCATAATCTCCCACAGCGCGTCAAAGTTACCCTCGGGCGTGTTGGCATACTGCGGCTCATCGCTGCAAGTCCCCAAGCCCAGCAACACACACATTGCAACCATTAAATATATAACTCTCATCGCTTTCATAACTATGGGCAAAGGTAATCATATCTTTGCACACAAGCAAAATATTGACGAGAAACCTACAAGCTCATGGTTCTTTTTTCACATTTCGTGATACATCACAATGGTTTTCTTGGTGGGTATGTAAAGTTTTTCTAATTTTGTGGTATGAATAAATGGGCAAGAATATTAATCGGGCTTGCGGTCTTTGCCGTGGTTCTCGTGGCAAGCGCGTCGATGTACATGCTTGACTACTCGTTGATGCCGCTGCACCGCAGCCGCGCCGAGGGGTTGCAAAGGTTGTATGAACGTGCTCCGCTGACCAAGGCATGGGTCGACAGCGTGGTGGAAAACAAGATACTTCACGACACTACCATCGCACTGCCCGACGGCACCTACCGGCATGGCTATTACATGGCAGCCGACTCGGCTACCTACCACACTGCCGTGCTCGTGCATGGCTACAAGGACTGCGCCATCTCCATGCTCCACCTGGGCTATATGTACCAGCACGATATGGGCTACAACATCGTGCTACCCGACCTGTGGGCACACGGCAAGAGCAAGGGCAACTTCATAGGCATGGGGTGGAAAGAGCGCATCGAGGTTATAGAATGGGCCCGCGTGGCGAGTTGCATGTTCGGCAACGACAGTTCATCATCGAGCATCGTGCTGCACGGCGTCTCGATGGGTGCCGCAACGGTGATGAATGTGAGCGGTGAGTCTCTCCCGCCCCATATTAAGGCAATTGTAGAAGATTGCGGCTACACCAGCGCATGGGACGAGTTTTCGGGCCAACTGAAGGAGCAGTTCGGGCTTCCCGAGTTCCCGCTCATGTATACCACGAGCGCTCTGTGCAAGATGAAGTACGGCTGGTCGTTCGGTGAGTGTTCGCCCGTGACGCAGGTCGCCCACGCCCGTATTCCCATGTTGTTCATTCACGGTGACAACGACGACTTTGTGCCCACAGCGATGGTGCACGAGGTGTATGCTGCCCATCCCGGCCCCAAGGAACTGTGGCTCGCGCCTGGCTCGGCCCACGCCCGCTCCTACAGTGACCACCCCGAGGAATACACACAGCGCGTGAAAGCGTTCCTCGGAAAGTATATACGTTGACACAATACCACAAACAAAAAACCGCACAAAGGCGGCTTTTATATTGTATCATGCATACCGAGCAATTACGCCCGCACGAACCTAAACCAATCAGAAATTATACTTGAGGCCCAGTGCTGTGAGCACCTGGGTCTCTTGCTTTACTGCATGGAGACGCAGTTCGCCGAAAACATCCCAGTTGCGTCCGATGTTATACTCAAGGCCGGCACCCAAGTTGAGCCCCCAGCGGTTAACATTAGGCCCCACATATCCCCAGTGGCTATAGCCCAGTCCCGCAAAGGGATACAGGCTTAAACGCTGGACCACGGGCATCACATAATGCACGTTGAGGTTGAGATGCAGTGTGGTCACATCCTTGCGCTCACCCATATAAATCATCTCGGGCTCAATGCGAATGTGATTGCCTATGCGGCCCTGCAGTTTAATGCCAAAACCGCTCTGGCCGTACTCCGAAGCATAGTCATAAGAAAAGCCAATAGCCAGCGGCGGGCGTTCAATGGCGCTCGCACACAGCATAGCAACCGAGGCAAATAGTAGAAGTGCTAAACGTTTCATTTTTCGGGTTGTTCGGGATTGTTTTCTTTGTTTTTTTCGGCATAGGCCTGACGCAACAAGGCATCGGGGATCATACACTCATCGTTCACTTGCGGGCGATACTTCTTGAGTCGTACCTTCACCTCATCGAAACCTATACCATAGGCACCGTTGACCACGGTCTGGGTAATAAATGCGTCGGTATCGATAGCCTTTACGATGCGGAAGATGTTCACACTCTCGATGCGGCGTGCCACCACGAGAAGCATCTTCACATCCTGCTTGGTGTACCAGCCGGTACCATGGATGAGAGTACAGCCACGGTTGGCATCGTTATTTATAGCATTGGCGATATCCTCCCATCGGTCGGAGATGATGAGGAACTGCACCGCCTGGCGGTTGTTGTTGATAACCATGTCGGCTACATAGGAGAGAATCACCATGAATACAAGACCGTAGACAATAACATCTATCTGCTTGAAGATAAGATATGAAGAAGATGTAATGATAACATCACAATAAACCATCATACGTCCGAAGGAGATGTTGGTATACTTAGATACCATGGCAGCCACGATGTCGGTTCCAGCCGAACTGCCGTTGTGCGTAAATGTGATGCCAATGCCTATACCGCACAGTGTAGCACCGATAATCACACTCATGAACGGCTGCGAGTCGACAATGGGCTTGGGGAATAAGGGCACGAAAAAATAGAGCAGCACACTGCATGCCGTAGCGCCAAAGATGGTGCGCAACACAAACTGCTTGCCCACTGTACGGAATGCGATGAGAAGCAACAAGGCGTTGATGCCGTAGTTTACAACCGCCACGTTCCAGCCAAAAGCAAAGTGAGTGAGAGAAGCAATGCCTACTACACCACCCGTCACAATGTTGTTAGGAAGGATAAAGGCCGAAAAGCCAAAGGCATAGAGAGCGAGGCCCGACACGATGAAAAAATAGTCGCGGGCGAATCTGAGAAGTCTGTTATTAGTCTCGGTCATGAGAATTGGAGTTTGATAGTGCGAAGTTAGCAATAAGTTATCAAAAACGAACGATTTTTCTCATATTTTTGTGGTGGGTTGACCGATTTTTTCTACCTTTGATGCATCAATCAAAACAATAAACCTAAAAATACATATTATGTTAGTAAAACTTATCATCTCGGCCCTGTCGGTAGGCATCACAGCCTGGTTCATGGACAGCATCAGCATTGAGCCCTGGTGGGCATGCATCCTGGTAGCAATAGTCCTGGGACTCATCAACTCTATCATCCGTCCCGTGGTCAAACTGCTGTCTTTCCCAGTTAATTTCCTCACACTGGGCTTGTTCTCATTTGTCATCAACGCACTCATGGTAATGCTGTGCGCATGGTTCCTCAACGACTACTTCAAGATCAATGCCAGCGGATTTGATTACTTCCTCTCGGCACTCATCTTCAGTGTGGTATTGTCGATTGTAGGCTGGGTTCTCAACCTGTTCAATCCCAAGAAAAAGAAATAACCGATAAAAGGGTTAAACCCATAGAAAAATACCCGCCCTCACATTGTGAAGGCGGGTATTTGCTCATATATAACCTTGCAGTTACTCAAACTTGATGGTGTTGCGGCTTGCGCTCTCAATGCGGCGGTTGCGCCAGCAACGGCGGCACAGAGCCACATACTTATCGTCGCCACCTATCTCGACCTGGGCACCGTCGGTAACGATGTTGCCCTGTCCGTCGATACGTGCATTGATGATGGTCTTGCGGCCGCAAGAGCAGGTCGACTTAATTTCGTCGATGCTGTCGGCAAGTTCAAAGAGACGGCGCGAACCCTCGAAAACGTGCGACTGGAAGTCGGTGCGCAGGCCATAGCACACAACATTGGTGCCATAGTCGTCGACGATGCGCGACAACTGGTCGATTTGGGCTGCACTGAGGAACTGAGCCTCATCGATAAGAATCCAGTCCTTGAGCACCAGCGTTTCCTCATAGAGCCCCTTCACCAACTCGTATATGTCGGTGTCGGGGTAAATCCATTCGCACTTGCGCTGTATACCTATGCGTGAGTGAATCACATTGTCTTTCTCGCGGTCGTCGATGATGGGCTTGAAGCACATGTACTGCATGCCGCGCTCCTCAAAGTTATAGGCCTGGGTGAGCAGCAGCGCAGTCTTGGCCGAACCCATCGTTCCGTAACGGAAATATAATTTACCTGAACCGTTCATATCGTTGTAACTCAGTTAAATAGCGAGTAATAGTGTATTAAATGATATAATGATAGCCTTGCGAGCGTTGAAAGCGACTGCTAACAATACCCGAAATATCCTCACAAGAACCAATCACTTGACCGGTACTTAACGTGCTGGCTCGAGCGTCGTTAGGTCGCAAGTAGGCGCCGGGGTGAGCGCTGCGTCGCGGGCTCTGATGCCAGCCGTTGCAAGTACTTTACTTAGATGATTTTTGCTTGGTTTCTTTGGTTGCCTTCTTGGGTTCCTCGCTCACACCAGCAAGCGCGGGATCAACCAGGATGCGTCCGCAATACTCGCAG
>DCGA01000099.1:0-1282 GCA_002314465.1 bacterium UBA1790
GCAAGGAGCACAACGAAAATATAGACTACGAGCCATATTATCACAAATGGACCGACGAGGAAATGTGCAACACAGCCATTTGCCTATGCCACATCGTTGACCGTGCCATGACACGCTTTATAGAGAAACGAGACCGAGAATTTGTGACAGAAGGTGGTATTAGGGAACGCATGACGGCAGCAAGACTTGACATGCGTTGCACCCAAAAGCAAACCATTGCTCAACTTGAAGCCGAAAATGCTGCATTAAAGGAAAAAATAGCAAGCCTGCAACAAGAACTCGAATCTATCAAAGCCAGCAATTCCAGATAATCCAGCAATTCCAGTTTTTCCACTGACAATCTTGGTTGTCAAGACAACCTAAGGTAATAACCGCGATAATCCCATTGGTTGCCGCCAAAACTGTGCTCCCTCTCATCTCATAAAAGCCGCCTTTCTGGAGTTGCTGGTTTTTCTGGACTTGCTGATGGCAGCGGGTGGGGGGTATACATTATAAATATATAATACCGGCACTGGTGTTGGGGGTGTGCGGTTGTCATTTCGGGACAAAACATGAGTTAAAATATAGTAGGCCGGCAGGGGGAAAAATGTAACAAATTTACAGCGAGAAAGTGCGGTTTCTGGGGGTTATTGTGATTTTCACAACAAGCATAAAAAATTTCCATTTTGAAAACATCAAAAAATAAAAAGTTTTCCAAAAAAATTTTTACATCATTGATTTTTAGACATTTAACTTTTTTACAAACCAAAAAAGTTTTCCAAAACATATTTTTTTGAAAACTTTTTTCTAAAAAATTTTGTTTATTCCGTTGCGTTTATTACCTTTGTAGTCGCAAAGAAAAAAGCGCCCATCCAAGGCGTTTTTCTATGCCCTGAAACGAGAATTAATAAAACAAAAATAAAACAATACTTATACCCCCCACACATTAATATGATTCTTACTGTAGAAAAGCGCGACGGTCGCGTCGTAGGCTTCAACGACGAGAAAATAAAGGCCGCTATCCGCAAGGCAATGTTACACACCGAGAAGGGTGAGGACGAGAGCCTCATCAATCGCATCGCAACCCGAATAGCCGACACCGGCGCAGAGCGCATGAAGGTGGAAGCAATCCAGGATATGGTCGAAATGGAACTCATGAAGAGTTCGCGCAAGGACGTAGCAGTTGTTTACATACGCTATCGCCAGGACCGCAGTATGGCCCGCAAGAGCAAGATGTACAACACCATGCAGGAAATCGTCAATGCCATCAACAACGATATCACCCGCGAGAACGCCAACATGA
>DCGA01000099.1:1296-1495 GCA_002314465.1 bacterium UBA1790
TCCTGCCGGTATGATGATGAAGTTCTCAAGCGAGACCACTAAGGCCTATACCGACGACGGTCTGCTCACAGCCGAGGCACTGGGCGCCGTACGTCACAACTACGTGCACATCCACGACAAGGACTATTACCCCACCAAGAGCCTTACATGCGTGCAGCACCCTCTCGACGTCATCCTGCAGGGTGGTTTCATGGCAGGG
>DCGA01000099.1:1588-1792 GCA_002314465.1 bacterium UBA1790
AGATGCACGGAGGTCAGGCAATCCCCGCCTTTGACTTCTATCTGGCACCCTTCGTTCACAAGACATTCATCGAGGAGGTTAAGTATGTTGAGAAGATGACCGGCGAAGACTATAGCGAACTCTATGAGGCGCCCATTGAGGACTATATCATCAAGGAGCTTGACGGCCTCACCGGCAAGGAGCGCGCAATGCAGCACGCCATCG
>DCGA01000099.1:1847-3108 GCA_002314465.1 bacterium UBA1790
TCCACAACATGAACACCATCCACTCTCGCGGTGGCAACCAGGTGGTGTTCAGTTCTATCAACTATGGTACCGACACCAGCGCCGAGGGCCGTTGCGTAATGCGCGAGTTGCTCCTCTCTACCTACAAGGGCGTGGGTGACGGTGCAACAGCAATCTTCCCCATCCAGATATGGAAAAAGAAACGCGGCGTGAACTACCTGCCCAACGACCGCAACTACGACCTGTATCAGCTCGCATGCAAGGTGACTGCACGTCGTTTCTTCCCCAACTTCGTCAACCTCGACGCTACCTTCAACTACCACGAGAAGTGGAAAGCCGACGATCCCAAGCGCTATCTCTATGAGATTGCTACCATGGGTTGCCGTACACGCGTATTCGAGAACCGCTACGGCGAGAAGACCTCTGTGGGCCGCGGTAACCTCTCGTTCTCTACAGTGAACATCGTGAAGCTCGCCATTGAGTGCATGGGCATTGAGGATCAGCAGGCTCGCGTCAACGAGTTCTTCAAGAAACTCGACAACATCCTCGAGGTAACTGCACGCCAGCTCAACGACCGCTTCAATTTCCAGAAGACCGCTTATGCAAAGCAGATGCCCATCGTGATGTCACAGCTGTGGAACGGTGCCGACAAGCTCAAGGCCAACGACACCATTGAGCCCGTTATCAACCAGGGTACACTGGGTATCGGTTTCATCGGCCTTGCCGAGTGTCTTATCGCCCTCACAGGCAAGCACCACGGCGAGAGCAAGGAGAGCCAGGAACTTGGCCTTCGCATCGTGAGCCACATGCGCGACCGTGCATTAGAGTTCTGCAACCAGTATGAGCACAACTTCAGTATCCTCGCAACTCCCGCCGAGGGTCTGAGCGGACGCTTCACACGCCGCGACCGTCAGGAATTCGGCGTAATCCCCGGCGTTACCGACAAGGACTACTACACCAACTCTAACCACGTGCCCGTGTATTACCACTGCTCACCCAAGCACAAAGCCGAAATCGAGGCTCCCTACCACGACCTCACACGCGGCGGACACATCTTCTATGTGGAAATCGACGGCGATGCTACCCACAACCCCGAGGCAATCAGCAACGTTGTTGACCTCATGGACAAGAACAACATCGGTTACTGCTCGGTTAACCACAACCGCAACCGTTGCATCCACTGCGGATATGAGGACGCACAGGAAGGTCTCAAGACCTGTCCGCGTTGCGGCAGCAAGGACATCGACCGCCTGCAGCGCATCACCGGTTATCTCGTAGGTAC
>DCGA01000099.1:3135-3422 GCA_002314465.1 bacterium UBA1790
AGCTCGCCGAACTCAAGGATCGTGTAGTTCACAAGTAACCATTACAACCAACAACAATACTGGAGCGGGCCAAACAAGTCCGCTCCAGTCATATAGGAGGTAAAACAATGAGAGTAATTAGAGTAGTAGAAGGCACCAGCGTAGACGGCCCCAACCTGCGCACTTCTTTATACCTTGCCGGATGCACACATGCGTGCCCCGGATGCCATAACCCGCAGTCGTGGGACCCCAATAGCGGCGAGGAGATGAGCGAAGACCAACTGATGGAGATTATTGCCTACAACGAC
>DCGA01000099.1:3430-6559 GCA_002314465.1 bacterium UBA1790
ACCGGTGACACTGAGCGGCGGCGACCCCTTGTTCCAGGCCGAAGCAGTGGCAAGCCTTGCGGCACGCATAAAGCGCGAACTGGGCTACAACATTTGGTGCTACACAGGCTACACCTGGGAGCAAATAGAGAAACAGCCCAAACTCATGGAAGTGGCCAAAAACGTTGATGTGATTGTAGACAGTCCGTTCGTCATGGCCGAGCGCGACCTCGACATTCTGTTCCGCGGCAGCCGCAACCAACGCCTCATCGACGTTCGCGCTACCATGGACCAGGGCAAGGTGGTGCAGTATGTACCCAACGTAAAGATATAACATAACAATTAACAAGCCTGATTATGCCAAAGATAGTATTATTTTCACTGATCGCATGTGTGGCAATACTTGCCGGATGCACTTATCATGCCGATTGCAGTCATTCTCACGAACAAGGCGACAAGCCCAACGTAACGTCAAGCGATATTACAGGCGTGTGGGGTATGAAAGACTCCGAGGGAGATTACATCCTCGAACTGAATGACAACGGAAAGGGACGATACTCACACGTCACATCGGCCGAGGTAGATGCCATTGAGTTTGAATACACAAACGACAACGGCTGCATCAAGTCTAATAATGGCCCGTTCGACGAACTCCACTGGGATGCGTCGGTCACTACCGACGGAAAGTACCTGGTAGTATCAAGGAACAATGAATTCAACGCTTATAAACGCATTAAATAAGAGAGGGCACGCGATATGGAACTATTAGGTCTTGATATCCACGCATGGATAACCATTGTACTCATCCTGGGCATGTTTGCCACCCTCATGGCAACCAAGATACCTGCCGACACCGTATTCCTCAGCGTAATGGCACTGTTGCTCATCACCGGATGCCTCAACGAGAAAGCTGCACTGAGCGGATTCAGTTCGTCAACGGTAGTCGTTGTGGGAGCGTTGTTTATCGTCGTCGCGGGACTTGAACATACGGGCGTGCTCGACTGGGTCACCAAGCACCTGCTGGGCGAACCCACTACTTACAGCCGGGCAATCATACGCCTCATGGTGCCCGTGGCAGTGCTCAGTTCTATGCTCAGTAATACCACAGTGGTGGCGCTTTTCATCAAGATTGTAAAGAAATGGGCGGCCAAACTCAACATTGCCCCGTCAAAGTTCCTCATCCCGCTTAGTTATGCGGCAGGAATGGGCGGTGTGTGTACCCTCATTGGCACTCCCCCCAACCTCATCATCGCAGGGTTCTGCTCGTCGATGACAGGGACCACACTGGGCATATTCTCCACCCTCCTGCCCGGACTTGTGTGCCTTGCAGTGGGAATAGGCACTATCATTGCGCTCAACAAACTCCTTCCCGTAAGGGAGGCGCCCAAGAGTGATGATGACGATAACGCACAGGAAATAAAGCCCAACTATCGCACATTGCTGTCATCAGTCATCATGATAGCGATGGTAGTGGTGTCGGCATTTGACATTGCGCCCCTGCTCAACTGCTGCTTTGTTGCGGCGCTGCTCATGCTCATAACCCGCTGCTGCAGCGTGAAGCAAGCCAAGAAAGCCATCGACTGGGATGTGCTCATGATATTCGCATGCTCGGTAACCATAGGCGTGGCTATTGACAACACCGGCCTTGCGCAGAAGATTTCGCAGGGAATGGTGGGGCTGTGCGGCAGCAATGCGCTCCTTGCGTTCATCATCATCTGCACCCTGGGCACATTCCTTACCGAGTTTATCTCCAACACGGCTTGCGGAGCAATCATGGCACCCATCGCCATAGAGATTGCAACTGCGATGAATGTCAACCCCATTACATTCTGTATAGGCCTCATGATAAGCGTGTCGTCGAGCTTTGCAACCCCCATCGGCTCACCCACCCATCTCATGGTGTACACCCCCGGCGGCTACCGCTTCAGCGACTTCGTGCGTATCGGTCTCCCCATGAACTTCATCATCCTCGCCACCAACATCATCGCTACACTCATCATCTTCCCCCTGTAACGTCACAAAAATATCAAGCAATACAAAAACCGCACTGAGGGGTTGCCTCGGTGCGGTTGTGTTTTTAACCCGTGGGGGTTAAGAGAAAGTGTTTTGGTCCAGTGGATTAATCCTCCTTAGCGCGGAGCTGCTGAACGTAAACGGCCTTCATCATCTTCTTGCGGTTAGTTACAGAAGGCTTCTGGAATGCCTGGCGTGAGCGGAGCTCTTTGATGATACCAGTCTTCTCATATTTTCTCTTAAATTTCTTGAGGGCGCGTTCGATGTTGTCGCCTTCCTTAACGGGAACGATAATCATAATCTTTTGTTTGTTTTAATTGTTTATAATTGTTTGTTTTTTTGTTTCGCTGTAATTCTCCTGCCCGCTACACCAGTAGCCAGCACATACCTATTCGTGCCACAATGCGGCAGTCATGAGGGGAGAAAAATAAAAATTAGTTGAGATTTCCGCTTTTACATGCTGTAACACGTGGGTATAATGATGGCCCACACAATAGCATGCCGGGCTGCGGAGCGCCCATGCTAAATCGGTAATATGTTCTTTTTCAGTATCTAAGCGGGTTTAAACAAAACCTCCTTTCAGTTTTAGCGTTGCAAAGTTAAGCATTTTTCTTTAATAATCAATTATTTCGCAGTAATTTTTTATTTACTACACTGATTTTATACTGAACGAAAGGACTATTATGCTACGCGGAGGATTAGCCTCTCGCAGAACTCGCGGATGTTTCTTTAGACTGAAAGAAATTAAAATAATTAATATAATTTTAGTGGGGTTATGTGTTGGGGGTGAGTTTTCCTGTCTTTTTGAGCAGGAGGAATGTTGCTCCCATTGCGATAGCACCAAACAACCACGATGCGATACCGCTAAAGAACACGCCCCACTGCTGGGTAAAGCCAGCCACTACATAAGTGGCAAGGGCGATTGATGCCACGGTAATGGCATAGGGCAACTGTGATGACACGTGGTTAACGTGCTTGCATCCTGCACCGGCGCTTGCCATGATAGTGGTGTCGGAAATGGGCGAAATGTGGTCGCCACACACTGCACCTGCCATACATGCCGAGATAGAGATGATGCGAAGCGGAGCACCCACCGGGAACACGGCCACACAGATGGGGATAAGGATACCGAATGTA
>DCGA01000099.1:6578-7463 GCA_002314465.1 bacterium UBA1790
GTACCTGTGGCAAATGCAAGGAAACACGCAACGACAAATATCACAGCCGGCATGAGCATGTGCAGACCCGTGCCATTCATCAGTCCTGCCACATAGGATGCAGCGCCCAGCGAATCGGTCATCGACTTGAGCGTCCATGCAAGCACGAGGATGAGTATCGCGGGTACCATTGCCTCAAATCCCTTGATGAGACAACTCATGGCATCGTCAAACTTGATAACCCTGCGAGCCACAAGCCAGAGGATGGTGAGCAACAATGCCGACAGAGAGCCCTCGACAAGACCTACCGAGGCATTACTTGCAGCAAATGCGTCGACAAAGTGCATATAGGTGTCACCCTCGTGGAAGAAACCTCCCGAGTATATCATGCCCAGCACACACAGGCCGATGAGCAAGATGATGGGCACAACGAGATCGAGCACCGTACCGTTCTTGCCAAGTTTCTTCAATGATATACCACTCGATGTGGCTTCCATCTTGGCATCGGCAATCTCGCCCACCTCGTCGACCTCTACCTCATCGGTCAACGCCTTGATGTCGAACTTGCGCATAGCAGCAAAATCATGCTTCGTGAGAATGATGAGCAGAATGAAGAAGATGGAGAAAAAAGCATAGAAATTGAACGGAATAGCCTGGCAAAACAGCGCCAAGCCGTTCTCGCCCACTGCACAGAAACCCGCAACCGCGGCTGCCCAACTCGAGATGGGAGCAATGACACAGACAGGGGCTGCAGTAGAGTCGATGAGATAGGCCAACTTCTCGCGAGACACCTGATGGCGCTTAGTGATGGGACGCATCACCGAGCCTACCGTGAGGCAGTTAAAATAGTCGTCGATGAAAATGAGCACTCCCAGCAACAACGTTGCCACCTGTGCCCCCACAGCC
>DCGA01000132.1 GCA_002314465.1 bacterium UBA1790
CCACTCCCGCCATTGACCCCGCAATCCTCAAGGCACCCGAGTGTGATGCCAAGTTGCGCAACCTCGTCAAGAAGTTGGGCAGCAGCACCATGCCCCAGTACCATTGCGGAGAGGCGTCAAAGGTAATGGCACAAATCGAAGACAAGAGCATTGACTGCATCGTCACTACCCTTCCCTACTGGCATCTGCGCCAATACAAGGTCGACTCACTCGCTACACGCGACGAGAAAGAGTTTATCGACAGTGTGCTTCGCGCCACAGCCGAGGCGTTCCGCGTACTCAAGGATGAGGGATCGTTGTGGATAAACATGGCCGATGCCTATAACGACACATCAATGCAGGCACTGCCCTGGCGACTTGCCATCAAGATGATGGACCTGCAGGGCTGGATGCTGCGCAACGACATCGTGTGGAACAAACAGCAAGGTACCATTGACGGAGCACAGAACCATGCCCGCAACGAGCATGAATACCTGTTCCACTTCGTCAAGAGCACCAAGTATTACTATAACGACGAGAAACTGAGCCAGAACATGAACGACGAGAAGAGTGCGGCAACCAAGAGCGGTGACCGCTATCGTCGCAACATCTCGGCCAGCCAGCATCTCACATCACTCGAGAAGAACAATGCACTCACTGCACTGCGCCTTGCCACAAACAAGGTTAACGCAGGTACAATAGGCTCTTACCGCCTGTATCTGCGCGAGGCCAGCGAACCCTCAACCGGTGATGCTACCCGCGATGCCGAAATCAGGACTAACGGCTTCTTCATCCAGGAGATGCCACACACAGTGAGCATGCCCGGCGATGTATGGGNNNNATGGGCCATTGCTCCCGAGCGCAGCGAGACCGACCGCTACGTCATAGCACCCCAGCAACTCTACCGCCTTCCCATCGCGGCAACATGTCCCCAGGGCGGTATCGTGCTCGACCCATTCTGCGGCACCGGCACAGCGTGCAAAGTGGCTCACGACATGGGATGCTGCTCAATAGGTATCGACGTGAACGATGACCGTCTGCGCCGTGCGCGTGCACGAGTTGAGCAACAGTCACTAAGTCTATTCTAATTTCTTATTTATATTAACTAACTAAAAACTAATCAACTATGTCAGATCCCAAAAACATCCTCGACCAGGCTAAGGAAATGCTTGGCGGTAAGTTAGGCGAAGGCAACATCGTAGATGCTGCAAAGAACATGCTCGGCGAGAAGGCCGGCGAAATGCTCGCTAACAGCGACGAACTCAAGAAGAAAGCTACTGAGATTGTACAAGGTATCACTCCCGACTCACTCGACGAGAAGGCTGCCGAGGTAGTAGAGAACGCTTTTGATACAATCATGGGCATGTTTGGCAAGAAATAATTTTCTAACCAACCCAATAAATGGAACCGCGATGGTACACGCCATGCGGTTCCATTTATTTAACTTACAACAACGATGAAAAGATTTTTACTGATTCTCGCTGCCGCGTTCACGCTGTGTGTGGGGTCAAGCTGTACCACCGACGGCACTGCATCGCAAACAGCAACTACCCAGGCTAAGAAAGCCGCCCGCAAGGTTGTGAAAGAGGCTACACGCGAGAAAGCCAAGGAATCCAAGGAGGAAAAGGAATTCCGCGACAACTTCAAGGATCTTCCCGCCGACCCCAAGGGCGAGGTTTACGTAACCAAGACAGGCGAGAAATACCATGTGAAGGGTTGTGTAGCACTTGAGGACCGCGAGACAAAGCGCGTATCCAAGACCAAGGCACAGAACGCAGGCCTGCACGCATGCAAGAAGTGCAGCAAGCGCTATGCCGGAAAGAAAAAAACGAAGTAAACACATCTAAACTATATATAACAATAGCGAGGTAGCATCCTGAATTGTGCTACCTCGCTATTTATGTATGGTAATATGTTATCGTTTCGATGAAAGTAATAGGCTTACTTTACCTCTTCCTTAGCCTCTTCGACCTTAGCCTCGCCAGCCTTTGCGTCTTCGTTGGCATTGTCGGTGTTCTCGGTAACCTCTACGGTGTCCTTGTTGTCGACAGTGTCGGTAACAGTTGTGTCGTTTTCGGCGGGAATTGTGTTATCAGCCTTGTCACAGCATGATACGAATGAAAGACCGAGCATGATTGCGAATAAATAAACTAACTTCTTCATAGCTTTAAATTTTTAGTTTGGTTAATAACTGTGTGTTGAAATGTGATTGTGTTTTTACTTTGCAGCCTCATCAGCCTTAGCTTCCTCGGGCTTTGCCTCGTCGGCCTTGTTGTCCTGGGTTGCGCTGTCGTTGTTCTCGGTTACAACCGCTGTGTCGGTACCTACGGTATCGGTAATTACAGTGTCGGTGACTTCGCCATCAGCAGGCTTAGATGAGTTGAGGTCACATGATGCAAATGATGCAGCAAACATGATTGCGAACAAATAAACTAATTTCTTCATAGTCGTTAAATTTAAAAAAACTTCTTTTTAATAAAAACAATTGAGTTATCTCTACTCGCCTCCGTTAAGAGGTCCGTTGATGATTACGCTGCAAAGATAGGGCCAGTTTTTGAAACCTGTACACATAAAAACGCACTCTTGTATGAACTGGCAAGTTTCTTGTACGAATCAAGCCTTTGCAGCATGTTTGCGGCAAAACTTTTTTTAAAACAGCTATTTAAAGCAGATTAAAAACGAAGAAAACGCTCACTCCTGGGCAAGCCAAGCGCGAAGTTCAGGAAGGATTTCCTCGGCACGGGCTACACCTATATTATAAGCGCGGCGCAACACCTCGGGATCGTGCTCCACGTGTCCGATGGGAAGTTTTTCCTTGGGATAGATAAGAAAAGCCTTGCCGGCAGCCTGCTGGGCACGCACATGCTCAAGCTGCTTGTTGTAGCCTATGTGACGCTTAGCCATAGCCTCGACCACATGCGGGAAACGGCGCATCACCCACTTCACGATGGGCATCATCTTGTTGGGCTGTTTCACAAAGCCCTCGGGTTGAGTAAGGATAACCACATTGCGTTCATGGCCCAGTTGCTCCATCTTGGCAAGCGGGATAGAATCTACCATTCCGCCGTCAAGGAGTTTGTAGCCCCCCACTTCAACAACCTTAGATACCATGGGCATAGAAGCCGAGGCTCGTATCCACTCGAAGGTTTCGTCACCAGCCTTGTCGCATCGGTGGTAGACGGCCTCTCCGGTCTCTACATCCATGCACACCACCCACATGGGCATGGGATTGGTGTCGTAGGCATCGTTGTCAAAGTGATCGAGATGAGCAGGAAGATAATGGTAACAGAATTCGCCGCCAAAGAGGTCACCGGTCTTGATAAAAGAGCGAAAGCTGCAGTAACGCCAGTCGCCGCAATAGCGCGTATTATAACGGATGGCACGTCCCAACTGCCGTGACTTGAAGTTGCAACCGAATGCGGCCCCGGCACTCACGCCAATCATACCGTCGAAGGTTATACCTTCGCGCATGAATACGTCGAGGATGCCACAAGTGAACATCCCGCGAAACGCACCACCTTCAAGCACAAGTCCTGTCTTCATACCTTTTAGAATGGATAACCTATGGCAAGATGGAACGCAAGTCCGTCCTTGAACTTGGGAATATTGAAATAGCCCTTTCGTGTAGTATCGTAGGGCAAGTGCAGACCGATACCGAGGTCGGCGCGCACAACGAGCATGGTCATGTCGAAACGAATGCCAGCGCCGGTACCCACGGCCATCTGCTTAAAGAAGTTCTTAAATTCGAGTTTGCCACCCGGACGAGCCTCGTCGTCCTTGAGCAGCCACACATTGCCGGCATCGAGGAACACAGCACCTTTAAAGTATCCCATGATGGGGAAACGGTATTCCCAGTTGGTCTCAAACTTGAATGTACCAGTCTGGTCGTAGTAAGAATAGGTATCGTGAGTCGCGGGATGATAAGAACCGGGGCCTATAGTACGCACGGTAAATGCACGCACCGAGTTGGCTCCGCCTATATAGAACTGCTCACGATAAGGCACTTCGTCGCTATTTCCGTAGGCATAGGCCGCGCCCACAAAGGCTCGTCCCACAATGGACGACTCTGGGGTAATCCACTTAGTCCACACCACCTGTGACTGTAACTTGACAAACTGGGAGAACGGCGTGCCGAACATCTTCTTCTTGCCCTTACTGCCACACAGGCGCCATATTCCGGAGAAGATGTTTCCAGCCTCGGTACCCTGTATGTTCCATGTTATCTGGTTGGCACCGAAGGTGTTGTCATAAGTGTAGCCATACTGCATCATAGGGATAAACATATCCTGGAAACTCAATGCAATGGCTGGGTTAACAACCATCGCCGAGTCGAAAGCTGCGGTACGGCTTATCAGCTTAGAGTAAGTAAGTTTGAACGGGGTGAACTCGTTGAGCGATTTCTTGTTAGGGTGCCACTCCCATGAGAAAGATGTACTCATGCGTGCCATCTTGAAGAAACCAGGGCGATTCATTATGTCACCGCTAAGTTCGACACGAGTCCAGTTGAGGTATCGGCGGCTACGGTCGATAAAACTCGGTGCGAGCAATCGAGGAAAAGCGAGCGAGAAGTCGAGACCGAACTCATAAGAGTTGAAGTCTGTAGTGGCATCGCTGCTACCCTTACCCGTCTGCCACTCGTAGGAAGCATTGACATTGGCGCTTAGACGCTCACCGCCGCCAAACACATTCTTGTGAGACAAACCCAGTTCAAGACCC
>DCGA01000189.1:0-6395 GCA_002314465.1 bacterium UBA1790
CTTGAGGTTCCCGAGGACGAACTCGTGCGCCGCATCATCCTGCGTGGTCAGCAGACCGGTCGTGCCGACGACAACCTGGAGACAGTGAAGAGCCGCCTCGAGGTTTACCACAACCAGACATCTCCCCTCAAGGCTTACTATGAGGAGAAGGGCCTGTACCAGGCAATCCCCGGCACCGGCGACATCGCCGAAATCTTCGGCCACATCCAGAAGGCAGTTGACGCAGTGAAGTAAACAAGAAGGGCACCCCGAGTGCTGCTCAGTATAACAGGCGACAGTGGTAACATTGCCGCCTGTTTTCTTATTTAATCTTAAACTATTACACAAGTTTTCGGTCAAATGATTTGAATAATAGCGTTTTTTATATATCTTTGCAAATTGAAACAATGTTAAATCTATAATTACTATAATTAATCCTACTTTATGAAACTAAACAACATCCTTAAGGTTTCGCTTGCAGCCGTAGCTGTAATGGCCTTTAGTCTTAGTGCAAATGCACAATTTGGCAACCTTGGCAACCGCATCAAACAAAAAGCCAAAGCTGCTGTAGAAAATAAGATCGAACGCACAGTAGACAATGCTGTGGACAACGCCCTTAACAAGGCCGAAAACGAAGCAAAGAAGCAGCTCAATCTGGCTGTAGAGTACAAGACCCAGCTCAACGCTCCCCAGGTGAACGAAAAGAGCGACATCGATGATATGTATGACGCATTTGAGTACTGGGCAAACCTCCAGGAAATGGCCAACAAGAAGAAAGATACAGAATGGCTCTGCTCGGAGAAAGGCGAAAAGATGACCGAGGTTTATAACCTCATCCTCAACGACGATGCCAAGGAAGTGGCTCGTTTCCACTCGCTGAGCACTGCTCAGTAGCGTTTCAAAGAGGTTGCTACTGCAACCCGCTCATTCCTCTACGAAGGCTATCCCGAGTCATCGGTTACAGGCGAGGGCAATCCCTACCTGGTAGCTGCACTCAAGTGGTATGTAAACAAGGCTAAGAAGGGCAAAAAGAACGCTAAGCAGTACTACACCAGCAATGGTGCGGCTACACGTTACCTGGCATTCTGCACCAACCGTTACACCGACGATGCCGAAATCCAGAAGCAGACCAAGGAACTGTGCAAGCTCTACGACCAGATGGACGAAGACTACAAGGCTAAGTATCCCAACGCCAATCCCTACCTGACATATGACGGTATCAAGGAGAAGCAGGCTGCCGAGAGAAAGGCTGCTGAGGAGAGAAAGGCTGCCGCTGCTGCCAAGAAGGCTGCCGAAATCGAGGCTTCAAAGCAGACCCTGAAGGCTGGCGCACTCAACAAGTCGCTCAACGCCCAGGTGCTCAAGCTCGCTAAGCAGCGCGTTCCCAAGTGCACCAAGGTTGTCGTTATCAACGACTCTTGGAACGTACAGCGTGAATATGGCACACCCGTTCGCCGCACAGTGCTCGCTTGGGTTGTTTACAAGGATGACGACGGTAACCTTGTTGCCAACGACTATGGCTTCGCTCAGGAATACATGGGCGGTGGCAAGTACGGCACACTGAAGAACTACAGCGTGGGCGTACGCAAAGTTTACGTTAAGTAATCATACCGAAACCGCACTACCTCGACTATGAATTATAGCATCTCATTCTATTGTTGTTGTTGCACCAGTTTCCCATTGGTGTGGCTAAATCATGCGCTGTAATCCTCATTCAAGGTAGCAACAATACACGGTCCGCCAATGGTTTTCATTGGCGGATTTTTTTTTCTAACTAAATTCCTTTTATTATGATTTACCAAAGCATTACTGATCTTATCGGGCATACCCCGTTAGTTGAGATTAAAGGTATTGACGGCTTGCAGGCACGTCTCGTTGTGAAAGTGGAGTTTTTCAATCCCGGCGGAAGCGTAAAAGACCGCGTGGCACTTGCCATGATTGAAGACGCCGAGCAAAGCGGAGTGCTCAAGCCCGGTGCAACTATCATTGAGCCCACCAGCGGCAACACCGGCGTGGGCCTGGCATGGGTAGGCGCTGTGAAAGGTTACAAGACAATGCTCGTAATGCCCGACACCATGAGTGTGGAGCGTCGCAACCTGCTCAAGGCATATGGCGCCGAACTTGAACTCACACCCGGCGCACAAGGTATGAAGGGTGCCATTGCAAGAGCCAATGAACTGCGCGACAGCATTCCCGGCGCTGTGATTCTGGGGCAATTTGTCAACCCAGCCAATCCCGCAATCCACGAGAAAACCACAGGCGAGGAAATATGGAACGACACCGAGGGTAATGTTGACATCTTTGTTGCCGGTGTAGGCACCGGTGGCACAGTGAGCGGTACCGGAAAGACGCTCAAGGCCCATAATCCCAAGGTTAAGGTCGTAGCAGTAGAGCCCGCAACATCGCCCGTACTATCGACTGGCAAAGCCGGAGCACACAAGATCCAAGGCATAGGAGCAGGATTCGTACCCGACACGTACAATGCGGCAGTAGTCGATGAAATCATGACCGTAGAAAACGAAGATGCAATGGATGCTGCACGCATGCTCTCGCGCACCCAAGGCCTTCTCGTGGGAATCTCGAGCGGAGCGGCATTCTCGGCGGCACTCACCCTCGCGCAGAAGGAAGAAAACAAAGGCAAGACCATCGTGGCATTGCTCCCCGACACCGGCGAGCGCTATCTCTCGATACTATAAACTGAAGCAACAAAAAGAGTTGCTCTGCTCGAAATATGACAAAAATCCACTAACTTTGCACTTGATATAATCGACTGAAAAGAAAATATAATATTTTTGACAGATTTCGAGCGAAGCGACTACAATAAATATATGACAACATCTGTTCCACAACACAGCGAACTGAAGAAAATGATTGAGATAGTACGCTCAATCGTGTTCCCCGAGTTCTTCCCAAGCTCCGAGCCCCTGGATTTACAACTGAGGGCAGTGCTTACCTACCAGCTGTCGACCGTACTCGACAGCGTAGAGCAAGCCGACGAAATTGCGTGCAAGACTATGAACGAGATGCCCGAGATAAAACGCCTGCTTAATACCGACGTCGACGCAGTGCTCAGCAACGACCCCGCGGTGGAGAGCCGTGCCGAAGTGGTATACTGCTACCCAGTAGTGAGGGTGATGCTTCACTACCGTGTGGCACACTGCCTGCTGCTCATGGGAGTCCCACTGCTGCCGCGCATGCTCACCGAGATGGCCCACAGCGAGACAGGCATTGACATCCACCCCGGAGCAAGCATTGCCGATCACTTCTGCATAGACCACGGCACAGGCGTGGTAATAGGCGCTACTACCATCATTGGCAGCAATGTGGTCTTGTACCAGGGCGTGACACTTGGTGCCAAGAACATCATACACGACGGCAGCGGCAACCCTATCGATGCCCCGCGACATCCCATCATTGAGGACAACGTGACCATTTATTCCAACACATCGGTGCTGGGCCGCATCACCATAGGGCACGATACTGTGGTGGGTGGCAATATATGGCTCACCCATGACGTTCCGCCCGGTTCGCGCATTGTGCAGACAGCAGTTTGATACATGCCGCCATGTCGACATATACCCAAGGGGTTGTCGGTATGGCGGTACTTTTTTTTATCTATGGAAGAAAAAAATGGAGGGGAAAGCACTTTTGCAACCGAGTTGCAAAAGTTGTGTTGTAACTTTGCAGCATAAATTAAAAAACTGTATCGTTATGAAGAAGAAATACAACATTGAGGTAGATTGCGCTAACTGTGCAAACCTCGTAGAAGCAGAGATCAACAAGGTGGAAGGCGTAGTAAAGGCAACCATCTCGTTCATGACACAGAAGATGAAGGTAGAGTATGCCGAGGGCGCCGATGAGGAAGCCGTACTCGCCGAAATCATCAAGGCAAGCAAGAAAGTAGAACCCGACTTCGAAGTACTGTCATGAGAGTGCGTTTTCTGTCCCTGATAGCGCAAGTGGCTGTGAGCGCAGCCCTTGCCATAGCCTTTGTGCCCGTAACCAGTTGCAGCGGTCACCAAGGTGAACACGAGCACGAGGAGCACGACGCCGAGCATGAACACGAGGGTCATGAGGACGGTGAGCATGAAGGCGAACACGAAGGCCACGAACATGCTCCCGGCACCATCATTATGGAGCCCGAGAAAGCCGAGGCTGCAGGCGTGAAGACTGCCACAGTGCAGTTCAGCAACTTCAACGACGTGATTCAGGCAAGCGGCAAGATTACCGCGGCATCGTGCGACGAGACAACCATCGTTGCCACTACCGCAGGTATCGTGACACATGCCCAGCACATAAGCGAGGGTATGCCCATAGGCCGTGGCACTACCCTATTCTACGTGGCAAGCGACAAACTGCAGGACGGCGACCAGGCCAAGCGCACCCGCATAGCCTATTTGGCTGCAAAACGCGACTATGACCGCGCCAAGCCCCTGCTCGAGGACCACCTGATTACCGACCGCGAGTTCAGCAGCATCAAGGCCGACTATGAAACAGCGCGCGTAGCCTATGAGGCGGTGAGTAGCAATACCACTGCCCGTGGCGTCACCGTGCGAGCCTCAGTGGGCGGCTATGTGTCGCAGTGTATGGTAAAGGACGGCGACTTCGTTGAGATGGGCGCTCCGCTCATGACCATAACCAAGAACCAGCATTTGTATCTGCGCGCCGAGGTTCCCATGCGCTACTATTCATCGCTCGGCAAGATTTCGTCGGCAAAGTTCCGTACACAGTTCAGCGACGCAATCATTGACCTCAAGCAGATGAACGGCCGCCTCATGTCATCGGGCAAGTCGGCCGAGGTTACCACATCTTACATCCCCGTCACTTTCCAGTTTGACAACAACGGAACCATCGTTCCCGGTGCCTATGCCGAGGTATTCCTCATCACCGGAGTTCGCAATGGAGTATTGAGCGTGCCCACCAGCGCCCTCACCGAGGAGCAAGGCGTGTATTACGTGTACTGCAAGATGGATGAAGACAGTTATCGCAAGCAAGAAGTAACCCTGGGAGCCACCGATGGCGAGAACACCGAGATTCTCACCGGCCTCAAGGGAGGCGAGAGCGTGGTAGTGAAGGGCGCCATCAATGTCAAGTTGGCTGGCGCAAGCAATGCAATCCCTGCTCACACACACAACCATTGATAATGTGATTGCGGTTTAATGTTTAAAGTTATAGGATACTATGCTTAATAAGATAATTAAATTTTCACTCAACAATCGCCTGCTCATCCTGCTGGTTGCAGTGCTGCTGACTGTAGCCGGACTGTACACCGCCAGCAATACCGAAGTAGATGTATTCCCCGACCTTAATGCGCCCACAGTAGTGGTAATGACCGAGGCCGGAGGCATGGCTGCCGAGGAAGTAGAGCAACTGGTGACCTTCCCCATCGAGACCGCCGTAAACGGCTCGACAGGCGTGCGTCGCGTACGCTCGTCATCGACCATGGGCTTCAGCGTCGTGTGGGTAGAATTTGAGTGGGATACCGATATATACCTGGCTCGCCAAATCGTTAGCGAGAAACTTGCCGCAGTGGGCGAAAGCCTTCCCAACGGCGTGAACCAACCCACCATAGGCCCGCAATCGTCAATCCTGGGCGAATTGCTCATCATAGGCCTCACCTCCGACTCTACGTCGATGCTCGACCTGCGCACCATGGCCGACTGGACCATACGCCCCCGACTATTGTCGACAGGCGGTGTGGCACAGGTGGCAGTGCTGGGCGGTGACATCAAGGAGTTCCAGGTGCTGTTTGATCCGGGCAAGATGAAACACTACGGTGTCACACTGCAAGAACTGCTGTCGGTGACACGCGGCATGAACCAGAACATCAACGGCGGCGTGGTATACCAGTATGGCAACGAGTACATTGTGCGCGGTGTGGTATCGACCAGCGATGTCGACAAGATTGCACGCTCGGTGGTAAAGATGAAAGACGGCTCACCCATTACCCTCGCCGATGTGGCCGAGGTGAGAATAGGAGCTCAAGAACCCCGACTGGGAGTCGCTTCGGAGAAAGGCAAGCCAGCGGTGCTGCTCACCGTTACCAAGCAACCAGGAGTGGGTACTGTGGAACTGACCGAGAAACTGGAAACAGCCCTTGCCGATGTCAAGAAAAACCTCCCCAACGATGTAAAGGTGTCGACCGACGTATTCCGCCAGTCGCGCTTCATCGACAGTTCGATAGACAACGTGAGCACCTCTCTGCTTGAGGGTGCGCTCATGGTAATCATCGTGCTCGCCATCTTCCTTGCCAACGCACGCACCACCATCATCTCGCTGGTGACAATGCCCCTGAGCCTCATCGTATCGCTCATGGTATTGCACTTGCTGGGCTTCAGCATCAACACAATGAGCCTGGGTGGCCTTGCCATCGCCATCGGTTCGCTCGTCGACGATGCCATCGTGGATGTGGAGAA
>DCGA01000189.1:6440-6604 GCA_002314465.1 bacterium UBA1790
GCCCGAGGGTGAGCGCAAGAGTGTGCTGAAGGTAGTATATGAGGCATCGCGCGAGGTACGTATGCCCATCCTCAACTCAACGCTCATCATTGTAGTGAGTTTCACCCCGCTGTTCTTCCTGAGCGGCATGGAAGGGCGCATGCTCATCCCGCTGGGCATCGCAT
>DCGA01000189.1:6617-10266 GCA_002314465.1 bacterium UBA1790
TTGCCTCGACCGTAGTTGCCCTCACCCTCACTCCCGTGCTATGCAGTTATCTGCTGGGCAACAATGTAAAGGACAAGGAGAAAACCGAAGATGCGCGCGTGGTGGTATGGCTCAAGAAACACTACAGCAATGCACTCGACTGGGTGCTTGAGCACAAGCGCCTAGTAGTGGGAAGCACACTGGGCCTCTTTGCCGTTGCTCTGGTAGTATTCATGTTCCTGGGACACAGTTTCCTTCCTCCCTTCAACGAAGGTTCGTTTACCATCAACGTAAGTTCGCTCCCCGGCATCTCGCTTGAAGAAAGCGACAAGATAGGACGCAAGGCCGAGGAACTGCTCCTCACCGTGCCCGAAATCAAAACCGTGGCACGCAAGACCGGCCGCGCCGAACTCGACGAGCATGCGCTGGGTGTGAACGTGAGCGAGATTGAGGCGCCCTTTGAACTGGACGGCCGCAGCCATCAGGAGGTGCTGGAAGACGTACGCGAGAAACTGTCGGTACTCGTGGGCGCCAACATCGAGATAGGCCAGCCCATCAGTCACCGCATCGACGCAATGCTCTCGGGTACACAGGCCAATATCGCAATCAAACTCTTCGGCGACAACCTTAACCGAATGTTCACCCTGGGCAACGAAATCAAGGNNCATAGCCATCAAGCTCTTCGGTACCGACCTGAACCGCATGTTCACTATAGGAAACCAGATCAAGGAAGCGGTTGAGGATGTGGAAGGCATTGCCGACCTGAACGTAGAGCAACAGGTGGAACGTCCCGAACTCAAGATTACCCCCAACCGCGAAATGCTGCAGCGCCAGGGCATCTCACTGCCCGAGTTCAACGAGTTTGTGGCCGTGAACATGGCGGGCGAGGCCGTGTCGCTGGTTAACGACGGAGGCAAGAGTTTCAATCTCATCGTGCGCGCCAACGAGAAGAGTCGTCGCACAATAGACGACATACGTAGCCTCATCATTGACACAGAGGACGGACGCAAGGTACCGCTCACCGATGTTGCCACAGTGGAATCGTCGATGGGACCCAATACCATCAACCGCGAAAACGTGAGCCGCAAAATCGTAATCAGCGCCAACTGCAGCGGGCGTGACCTGGGCAGTGTGGTGGAAGATATACGCGAGCGCATAGACAAGAACATCGAGCTGCCCGACGGCTACCACATCGAGTATGGCGGCCAGTTTGAGAGCGAACAGGCGGCAAGCCGCATCCTGCTGTTCACCTCGTTAGTGAGCATCCTGGTCATCTTCTTGCTGCTTAACGCCCAGTTCCGCAACACACGCGAGAGCGGTGTCATATTGCTCAACCTGCCTCTTGCACTCATTGGCGGTGTGTTTGCACTGGCTGTGACCAGCGGCGAACTAAGTATCCCTGCCATCATCGGTTTCATCTCGCTGTTTGGCATCGCAACGCGCAACGGTATGCTGCTCATCACGCAGTATAACCACCTGCGCAGCACTGGACTCGGACTGAGAGAAAGCATCATGCGCGGGTCACTCGAGCGCATGAATCCCATCCTGATGACCGCGCTTACATCAGCACTGGCACTCATTCCGCTTGCACTGCGCGGCGGTCTGCCCGGCAACGAGATTCAGAGCCCCATGGCCAAGGTAATCCTGGGCGGACTCCTCACCTCTACTTTCCTCAATGCGTTCATCATTCCCATTGTGTATGAATGGATGCACAGGAAAGACAAATAACGAATTCATGATGTACCATAATATGAGACAACTACTTTTTACAATAGCATGCATGGCGGCAGTGGCTGCAAGCGGACAAGGGCTTGCAGGGATACTGCAGAGCATCGAGGCCAACAATACCCGACTCGCCGCACTGCGCAGCGACAATAATGCCACTATGGCACAGCTTGACAGCGAAACTTCCATCATTGGCCCCACTTCGGTTGAATACAGCCCGTTCTTTGGCGGCGGGGCAAGCGGAATTGCAAGCAGCGAACTCATCGTTTCGCAAGAGTTTGAATTTCCTACCCTGGGCACCATGCGCAAGCAGTCTAACTCGGCACAACAGCGTGTACTCGACCTGCAGTACCAAGCCGAACGCCGCGACATATGGATTGAGGCAAAGAAACTGTGCTACGACCTGTCGTGCGCAGTGCAGACACGCGACCTGATGCTCAAGCGTGAACGCACCTCAGACTCGCTGCTCACAGCCTACGAGACCAGCTTGAAGCACGGCAATGCTACCATCATAGATGTTAACCGCATAAAGATGGACCGCATGAATGTACACACACAGGCGGTGCAGGCTCAAGGCAACATCAACACCCTGCTTGCACAGTTGCAGAGCCTTAACGGCGGCAAACCCATTGAGGGGGCTGAGAATCTTGTTCTTGAAAGAGAGCAGCCTGCAGCACTCGGCTCAAGCCTTGAAGAGAATATTGCACAGGCATCGTTCAATGCTACCGCACACGAAATAAAGATTGCCGAAAAGGGATGGTTGCCTTCGCTCACCGTGGGATATCGCCGCAACACCGAGATGAAGGTTGCGACCAACGGATTTGTAGTGGGCGTGTCAATGCCCTTGTTCTCCAACTCCAAGAAAGTGAAGGCTGCACAAGCACGCCAGCAAGCTGCCCAGGCACAGATTGACAATGCACAGAACGAGGCACAGAACCGTGTTCGCGCACTCAGCACCGAGGCTCAGCAACTGCGCACATCGATCGAGTCATACGACATGCCACTCATGCAGCAGACGCTTGCACTCATCAACAAGGCGATAGGCGCAGGTGCACTCACCGTGGTCGAATACTACAACCAGTCAGACCGCATCTACAACGCCATGCAGGAACTCATCGACCTTGAAAACCAATACAACAAGGTGATGACCGACCTCAACCGCGACGCTATGTAAACGAAACAACACGTATCATACCATAGGCCTTCCGCTACATCACAAGCGGAAGGCCGTTTTTTCATGAGCAAAATATAATATGACATTTGCAACCCGATTGCAAAAAATTAGTTGTAACTTTGCAGTGTCAATTCAAGGTAAAAAAGACTTATCATGAACAAGAAACAAAAACTGATGCTGGGGCGCATCATACTGAGCGCCGCACTCACCGCAATAATCGAACTCTCACCCATCGACGGATGGGCCAAACTGGCCGCCTTTGTGGGCATATATATTCTCATCGGTTACGACATCATGCGCAAGGCCTTGCGCGGCATGCTTAACCGCCGCGTCTTTGACGAGAACTTCCTCATGGTGGTGGCAACCCTGGGAGCATTCTCGCTCGCGCTGTATGAGCAGAGCGGCGACTACCTCGAGGCGATTGCCGTGATGCTGTTCTACCAGGTAGGCGAGTTCTTTCAGAGTTATGCCGTGGGCAAGAGCCGCAAGGATATCACTTCACTCATGGACATACGCCCCGACTATGCCAACATTGAGAACGAGGACGGAGAAATCGAACGAGTAGACCCCGACGATGTTGAGGTGGGTCAGGTTATCATTGTGCAACCCGGCGAGAAAGTACCTATCGACGGTATCGTCATTGACGGCGACTCTACGCTAAACACAGCCGCACTCACGGGCGAGTCACTGCCACGCAGCATCCACAAGGGCGAGGAAGTGATGAGTGGCAGCATTAACATGACCGGAGTGCTCAAGGTGCAGACTACCAAG
>DCGA01000107.1:0-4727 GCA_002314465.1 bacterium UBA1790
CGAGGCAATACGCCCCACCTTCATCAGCACCCACGACATCCAAGGTACCACCCAGGAGAAGAAGTTGTACAACCTTATCTGGAAGCGCACAATCGCATCGCAGATGGCCGACGCACAGATTGAGCGTACACAAGTAGAAATCAACATGAGCAACCGCCCCGACAAGTTCATTGCAAGCGGTGAAGTTATCAAGTTTGACGGTTTCCTTAAGGTATACAGGGAGTCGAGCGACGACGACACACATGATGACGACCTGCACACACTGCCCGTAATGCAGAACGGCAGCATGCTCGAGGCCAACGAGGTTGTGGTTATGCAGCGCTACACACAGCAGCCGCCCCGCTACACCGAGGCATCACTGGTACACCGCCTGGAGGAACTGGGCATTGGCCGCCCATCAACTTACGCCCCCACCATCTCTACAATCATCGACCGCGAATATGTAGTTAAGGGCGAGAGCAAGGGAACAACACGCGACTACGAAGTAATCACCCTCAAGGGAGGCAAGATAACAAGCCGCACCAAGAGCGAACTCACAGGAACCGAGAAGGGCAAACTGCTGCCCACCGATATAGGAATGATCGTTAACGACTTCCTGCTTGAGTATTTCGCCCAGATTATGGACTACAACTTCACCGCAAGCGTGGAGACAAACTTTGACGAAATCGCCGAGGGCAAGGCAAAGTGGAACACCGAGATTGCCAAGTTCTACACATCGTTCCATCCCCGCATCAAAGAGGTATCGGACCTTCGTCTTGAGCACAAGGTGGGCGAGCGTCCCCTGGGCAACGACCCCGCAACCGGCAAGCCCGTGAGCGTAAAAATAGGTCGCTTCGGCCCGCTCGTACAGCTCGGCAGCAGCGAGGGCGAGGAGAAGCCCCGCTTCGCATCATTGCAGCAAGACCAGAGCGTTGCAACCATTACCCTCGAGGAAGCACTCAAACTCTTTGAGCTGCCCCGCACACTGGGCGTCTTTGAGGACGAAGAGGTTATTGTGGCAGTGGGCAAGTATGGCCCCTACGTGCGCCACGCAGGTAAGTTCGTATCTCTCCCCAAGGATTTATCTCCGCTCGAGGTAACCTTGAGCCAAGCCGAGGAACTCATCGTTGCCAAGCGCAACACCGAGGCATCGCGCGTGCTCCAGGTCTTTGACGAAGAGCCCGAGATGCAGGTGCTCAACGGCCGTTTCGGCGCTTACATCTGCTACAAGAAGCAGAACTACAAGATTCCACGCAAGATGAACGCATCGACGCTCACTCTGGAACAGTGCCGCGAGATTGTAGCCGACGAAGCCAACGCCTCTAAGTCGGGCTCGCGCCGTCGTGCTAAAAAATAAAGAAAACATCCCACACCCCCGTCCGTTACAGGATGGGGGTGCGTTTATAAACCAACAAAACGAAACAGGCAATGAATGAAGCACTGCTGAGCCAACTGTATCTCAAGGACACGGCATTCCACAACCTGATGCAGGAACGCATATACAACGTGTTGCTCATCGCGAGCGACTACGACGCGTTCATGCTCGAGGAAGACGGCCGTGTGGAGGAGCAGATTTTCATGGAATATGTGTCGCTCAACCTTAGTTCGCCGCCCCGCGTTACGAGGGTGCGCGACTATGCCAGCGCCTTCCTGGCTCTTGAAAAGCAGCAATACAACCTCATCATTGCCATGCCCGGTGTAGACCTAACCGAAACCTTCAGCAAGGCTGTCGAGATAAAGGCCCTGCACCCCGACGTGCCCTTCGTGGTACTCACCCCGTTCTCGCGCAAGGTGTCGCGAAGCATCAACGGCGAGGACCTGAGCGGTGTAGACTACGTGTTCAGTTGGCTGGGAAACGTCGACCTGCTTGTGGCCATCGTCAAACTCCTTGAGGACAAGATGAACGCACCGGTCGACGTAAACGAGGTGGGCGTGCAGATGATTCTACTTGTGGAAGACTCGGTGCGTTTCTACTCGTCTATCCTCCCCACCCTGTACAAGTTCATCCTGCGCCAGTCGCTCATCTTCTCTACCGAGGCACTCAACGCCCACGAGTCGATGCTGCGCATGCGTGGACGCCCCAAGGTTATGCTTGCTCGCGACTACGAAGAGGCGCTCGAACTATACGACAAGTATCACGAACACATGCTGGGTGTAATTAGCGACGTGTCGTTCAAGCGCGAGGGTGAGAAAGACCGCAAGGCCGGCATCAAACTTGCCAACGAACTGCGCAAGCGCGACCCCTACATGCCCATCATCATCGAGTCGAGCGAGAGCGAGAATGCCTCAATTGTGGCACAGTTCAACGGCTGCTTCCTCGACAAGAACTCCAAGAAACTGCCCGTTGACCTGGGCAAGGCCATCATGGACAACTTCGGATTCGGCGACTTCATCATCCGCAATCCCAAGGACGGCACCGAGATCATGAGGTTCAAGGACCTCAAGGCGCTGCAGTATGGCGTTGACAAGGTTCCCGACGAGGCATTGTTCAACCATGCGCGCCACAACGACATATCGCGCTGGCTCTACTCGCGTGCGCTCTTCCCGTTGGCTCAAGTCATGAAGATGCATCACTTTGAGAGCATCGACGAGGCTCCCGCGGTGAAGCAACTCGTGTGGGACCTCATCGTGAAGTACCGCCGCATGAAGAACCGCGGCGTCGTGGCCGAGTTCAAGCGCGAGCGTTTCGACCAATACTCAAGTTTTGCCCGCATCGGGCAAGGCTCGCTGGGAGGCAAGGGCCGTGGCCTGGCATTTGTCGATGCCATGATCAAGAACAACCCCGTGTGCGACAATTTCCAGGGCGTAGTCATACGCATCCCGCACACCGTGGTGCTGTGTACCGATATCTTCGACGAATTCATGGAAACCAACGGACTGTATCCGCTGGCGCTATCCGATGCCCCCGACCAGGAGATACTCGAAGCATTCCTCAAGGCCAAACTACCCCAGAGCATCATCGACGACATGTCGTCGCTCTACGACGTGATTGACGCGCCCATGGCGATACGCAGTTCAAGCCTGCTCGAAGACAGCCACTACCAGCCCTTTGCCGGCATCTACTCCACCTACATGATACCCCATCTCGAAGACAAGGCCCGCGGGGTACAACTGTTGGCGGGAGCCATCAAGGCGGTGTATGCCAGCGTGTTCTACTCGCAGAGCAAGGCCTACATGATGGCAACGAGCAACGTCATCGACCAGGAGAAGATGGCAGTAATAATACAGGAGGTTGTGGGAGTGCAGCACGGCGACTACTACTATCCCGGCTTCTCGGGCGTGGGCCGTTCGCTCAACTACTACCCCACAGGCAAGGAGACTCCCGAGGACGGCGTGTGCGAACTCGCAGCCGGCCTGGGCAAATATATCGTGGACGGAGGCCAAGCACTGCGATTCTCCCCCGCTCGCCCCAAACACGTGTTGCAGACCAGTACCACCGAACTGGCACTGCGCGATACACAGAAACACCTGTGTGCCCTCGACCTGGCAAGCGCCAACGAGCAGTTCAAACTCGACGAGGGCTTCAACATACCCCAACTGCCCGTGCAGGATGAGGCCCGTGCAGGACATCTGCACTACCTTGTGTCGACCTATGACGGCATGAACGACTGCATCGTCGACAGCGATGCCGCCCGAGGCCGCCATATCGTCACATTTGCCAACGTGCTCAAGCACGGCGTATTCCCCCTTGCCCAGGCAGCACAGTTCATGCTCAAGTTGGGACAGGAACAAATGGGCCGCCCCGTGGAGATTGAATTTGCCGGCAACATCGCCCCATCGCCCAACGACGAACACCGAGGCGAAATATACTGGCTGCAAATTCGCCCCATGGTCGACCGTCGCGAGATGCTTGACGACAACATAAGCGACCTCGCGCCCGATAAAGTCCTAATTAGCAGCACTAAAGCACTGGGGCACGGGCTCACCGACGGCATCACCGCTGTGGTAATGGTAAATCCCGAAAAATTTTCTTATGAAAATAATCATGCAATTGCTACCGAAATTGCAAAAATAAATAGTAACTTTACAACCTCGGGACAGAGTTACATACTCTTGGGTCCCGGCCGATGGGGCTCGAGCGACTCGGCTCTGGGTATTCCCGTCAGGTGGACCGACATAGCAGCCGCACGCCTCATCGTGGAGCAATCGCTCCCCGGCAAGCGCATAGACCCCAGCCAGGGCAGTCATTTCTTCCAGAATCTGACATCTTTCGGCGTGGGATATTTTACTGTGGGCGAAGAGGGCGACGGCAGCATGGTCGATTCCCGATTCCTTGAGTCATGCCCCGCCAGTTACGAAAGCGACTGTGTGAGTGTGGTGACTTTTGATGCGCCGCTCAAGGTTGCCATCAACGGCATCAAGGGCATGGGCGTGGTGATGAAACCCGGACTTTGAGCCGGCTTGTTTAACTGTAATAAAGAGCACGATTATGTCATTCTTCAATAACCTGAAGCGAGCATTCGGTTTCAACGACAACGGCGAGGACATCGACGATGTGGTTGACTATGACCTGAGCCGATCTCCGTTTGCCAACCCCTTCAGACGCAATGAGCAGCCGCGACGCGACCTATATGAGGATGCCGACCCCTACGCCGTCGAAGACGAGCCGCAGCCCGTACAGCAGCCCGAGCCCAAGGCCGAGCCGGTTATAAAGAGCGAGCCGTTGCCCGAACCCGAACCAAAGGTTGAACCCAAGCCTCAGCCCGAACCCGAGCCTATTGTTGCACCCGAACCTGTCGTGACACCCG
>DCGA01000107.1:4758-6711 GCA_002314465.1 bacterium UBA1790
ACATCAGGCACAACCACTGTAAGCGTGGCTCTCATCGACACCGTCGTGTCGCTCATCAATGCCTCTCTCCCACCTGCCATGAAGCAGTATATCGACACCGAGGGCCAACGCCGTGATGTTGAAAAGGCACTTGCTCCGCATGTGGCACACATTGCCCAGCAGTCGGCTCCCGTGACCAGCGACGCAGGACTCAAGGCGTTGCTCAAGACCAGCGACATGCAGCGCCGTGCGGCACAAAACCGCGCCAACGACCTCTCGGTACGCCTCACCGAGGTAGAGAGCGAAAATGAAAAACTTGAGGTAGAGCGCAAGTCTCTGCTCAACAAGATAAAGGTGCTTGAAATGTCGGCCGGCAATGCCGATGAGGCACAACAGTTACAAGCCAAACTTGACGAAGCCACCAAGCAGGTTGCCGAACTCAACGGACAACTTGAGCGTAGCAGCGCAGCACTCGCCGAACGCGACACAACCATAGAGTCACTCCATGAGCAACTTAACGAAGCCAACGAAGGCCTCAAGATTGCCGAACAACTCGCTGCACGCATCGACGAAATGGAGCAATTCAAGCAACGCAAGAATGAAGAAAACCGCGACTTGCGCGACCGCGTGGCACAATTAGAACGCGAAAACACCGAGACCGACCGTCTCAAAGCCGAACTCCAACTTGCCACCGAGGAGACAATACGCCTCAAGAAGGAAGTGGAGACCCTCAACCGTACCAACCGCACCGACCGCGACAAGCACAACCGCCGCGATGTGGAACTAGCCAACCGACTTAACGACCTCAAGGCACAAGTTGCAAGCGCTGCAAGTCTGGCCGAGAGTTACAAGGACAACCTTGACATCCAGCTCAAGACCGTGGACGACCTGCGTGCCCAACTCGAAAAGGCAACTGCCGCACAGGCCGAGGCGCAGCAACAACTCGCCAGTGCTAAAGACGAACTGAAGCAAGTACGCAAGGTAAGCAAATCCCTTGAACCCGCAGTCGAACAACTCAAGAAACAACTCGCCGATGCCGAGAAAAACGCTGCCGACGCCAAGGCACAGGCTCAAGAGGCAACCGACGAATTGCAAGCGGCACACATCCTCAACGAGGACCTCATGCAGCAAATAGAGGAACTGCGTGCCGAGAAAGCACCTCAGCCCGTCGTTGCCGAAGAGCCAATGGCTATAGAGGAGCCTGCGGTTGAGGAACCCGTAGTCGAAGAACCGGTAGAAGAAACCGCTCCAGCCGCTGTGGAGACGCCCGAGCCAGAGCCCTCTCCCGTCGAGGAAACGCCCGTTGAGGAACCAGCTCCCGTGGTAGAGGAAGAACCCGAGCCCGAACCCGCAGTCGAAGCCGACGAACCCAAAGAGGAATATGGCGGCAAGTCACTTGGCATCACTCTCGACGACATCGACGACGTTGACTGGCTTATCCCCGTTGAGCCCGATCCGGTTCCCGAACCCGAGCCAGAGCCTGAGCCCGAACCGGTTCCCGAGCCCAAACCCAAGACCGACCCGCGCCAACTCTCTCTATGGTAGGCACTATTGACAAGGACTATGCCTAAGCTAAACAGCATCAACCTGCAACGCTATCAAGACGGGACGCCAAGCATCCTGCGAAAGATGACGGTGTATACCGACCTGTTTTTCTATAAGAAGAGCGATGTCCTTGTACAATTGACAAAAGTCTTTTGCGACCGCTTCATGCCTAAATACGGAGACCGTACCGTAGACCAGATGGTCCAAGCGGCACGCTCCATCAAGCAGAACATTGCCGAAGGATTGACCGACGGGCAAACATCGTTTGAAGTAGAAATAAAGTTGCTCGGCATAGCAAAAGGCAGCAACCAAGAGTTACTCGAAGATTACCAAGACTACCTAAAAAAGCATCATCTTGTTCATTGGGCCGAAAGCAAGAACCCGAGATTTGACAAGTTACACGCCTATTGCAAGGAGCACAACGAAAAT
>DCGA01000060.1:0-231 GCA_002314465.1 bacterium UBA1790
TCGCCGAGACCGAGAAGTATGCCCACGTTACATTCTTCCTCAACGGTGGCCGCGAGACTCCGTTCGAAGGCGAGGATCGCATCCTGGTTAACTCTCCTAAGGTTGCTACCTACGACCTTAAGCCCGAGATGAGTGCTTACGAGGTTAAGGACAAACTGGTTGCTGCCATTGGCGAGAACAAGTATGACTTCATCGTTGTGAACTATGCTAACGGTGACATGGTGGGCCACA
>DCGA01000060.1:256-1735 GCA_002314465.1 bacterium UBA1790
GTATCTACGAGGCTATCGAGAAGGCTGTTGTTACTATCGACGAGTGCGTTAAGGAGACAGTTGAGGCTGCTAAGGCTGCCGACTATGAGGTGATTATCATCGCCGACCACGGTAATGCCGACAACGCTATCAACGAAGATGGCAGCGTTAATACCGCTCACTCTCTCAACCCCGTTCCCTTCGTTTACGTTACCGCAAACAAGGATGCAAAGGTTGCCGACGGCCGCCTTGCCGATGTTGCTCCCTCAATCCTCCAGATTATGGGACTCGAGCAGCCTGCCGACATGACCGGCACAGGCCTCATCACTAAGTAAACTAAGCGACATACAGCTTATACATTGCCACCTTGCCCGTATGGGCAGGGTGGTTTTTCTTTACCCGTATCCTATTACAGCCCTAATTGCCCGGAAATGCGTCAAAGAAGTGTGATAAGTTCTTGTGATTTTGTTGGATTATTATTAACTTTGTAGATTGAAACAATAATGAAATTATTGAATAATCAAATATAACCTGTTTTATGAAGAATTTCAAAAACCTTTTCTTGGCTGCGCTTGCAACATTCATCTTGTTGCCTGCTGCCCAGGCCGAGCATTTGACTATTATTGCTGTAAATGACACCCACAGCCAGATTGACCCCGCCAGCGACGGCAAGGGTGGTGTGCTTCGTCGTCGTGCTATCTACGACAAGGTGCGCAGCGAGAACAAGTACACCCTCACTGTTCACGCTGGTGACGCTGTGCAGGGCAACGTTTATTTCTCGCTTTACGGTGGCGTTGTTGAGTATGCCGCTATCGACAGCCTCGGCTACGACTGCGTGATATGGGGCAACCACGAGATGGACAACGGTATCGACAGCACAAGTTACTTCTATAAGAACATTAAGGCAGAGAAACTTAGTGCCAACTATGATTTCAGCAACACCAAGATGGACGGTGTTATTAAGCCTTACACTATAAAGACATTCGGCGACAAGCGTGTTGCCATCATGGGTATCAATGTTACTCCTGTGGGACTTATCAGCGAAAAGAACTACAAGGGTCTGCATTATCTGCCCTCAATCGACGTTGCCGATGCAACCGCCAAGTATCTCAAGGAGGTTCAAAAGGTCGACTACGTTGTGATGCTCTCTCACATCGGTTATGTGAGCGACGCTCCCGGAGAGCCCAACGATGTAGACGTGGTTAAGTCGAGCCACTACATTGACCTCGTCATCGGCGGCCACTCTCATTCTACCATCAAGCCCGGCAGTAAGGAGGCTACAGTGCTCAACGCCGACGGCAAACCCATCATCGTGGGCCAGAACGGCAAGTGGGGTAAGATTGTCGCAACCTATGACCTTGACCTTGAAACCGGTAACGTGGTTTACAAGCACATCCCCGTTGACAAGAGTTGGGACGAGGCTGCCAAAAAATATGTGGCTATGGACAACTGGCTCAAGCCCTATCGCCAGGGTGTTGACTCTCTCATGACATTACCTGT
>DCGA01000060.1:1769-2491 GCA_002314465.1 bacterium UBA1790
CAAGGCTATGAAGAACAGCGGTGCTGCACTCCAAAACTGGACTTGCGATGCTTCGCTCGAAATCATCCGCAAGATGTCGGGTCTTAAGAAGGTTGACTGCTGCATCATGAACAAGGGCGGTATCCGCATCAATATGCCCGCCGGTGTAGTAAGCGAGGGTGTAATCGGCTCTATGTTCCCCTTCGACAACCGTTACGTGGTTCTCGAACTCACAGGCCAGGAACTCATCGACGCACTCGCTGTGATGGCTGGCCGTGGCGGCGACGCAGTGAGCAAGGAACTCTCGGCTACCTTCAACGACAAGAAGGAACTCACTTCGGCTAAGATCAACGGCAAGAAGATTGACCCCAAGAAAATCTATAATGTGGCAACCATCGACTACCTGGCTAACGGTGGCGACTATATGGAGCCCTTCAAGAATGCTAAGCGCCTCTGGGTTGACGATGAGAAATATGGTGTCCATGTTCTCCAGTATGTAAAGGACCTCAAGGCCGCCGGCAAGGTTATCGACGCTCCCGACGTGTGGCGCATGGTTAAGAAATAATTTATATCCCCTAATATCGTAATGAAGGATGCACCGCCGAGGTGCTCTCCCTTTGTGACAAAAAACTTAGAACTATGAAAGTAACAAGGTTATTGTTATCGGCTTTGGTTGCAGTTGTGGCGTTGACCGCAACAGCCAAGCCTGTTAACATGCTAAGCAAGGTCGACCAGGCCCAGAT
>DCGA01000060.1:2519-6068 GCA_002314465.1 bacterium UBA1790
CCAAGATGACTCCCGACGAGCGCATCACGCAGCTGTTTGTCATGTGCGTGGCTTCGTGCAGCGATGAGTCGTCGCGTGCTCGTCTCGAGCGTTATGTCGCTCACAACCAGGTGGGTGGTCTCATCTATATGGACAGCGACATGGACGAACTTGCCAAGACTGCCAATACCGCGCAGTCAATGGCTAAGATTCCGTTGATGATTACCATTGACGCCGAGTGGGGCTTGTCAATGCGTATGCCCGGCGTGCCCAATTATCAGCGCAACCTCGTGCTGGGTGCTATCGACGACGACCGCCTGCTCTATGAGTATGGTCGTGAGATGGCTCGCCAACTCCGTCGCATGGGTATTCACGTGAGCTTTGCTCCGGTTCTCGATGTGAACGACAATCCTCAGAATCCCGTTATCGGCACTCGCTCGTTCGGCGAGAACCCCGACCTCGTGGCTCGCCACGGTATCGCCTATGCGCGCGGTCTCGAAGATGGTGGCGTGATGGCTGTGGGCAAGCATTTCCCCGGTCACGGCTCATCATTTGAGGATTCTCACAAGACATTGCCGGTAATTGACAAAAGTATGGCCGAACTCAATGTGTGCGAACTTGCGCCTTTCCGCAAGTACATTGATGCGGGTCTTTCGGGTATGCTCACAGCACACCTCTACGTTCCTTCTATCGACAAGGAGCGCAAGCCCACCACAATGTCTAAGCGTTGTGTGACCGACCTTCTCAAGAACCAGATGGGATTTGAAGGTCTTATCTTCACCGACGCACTCAACATGCAGGGCGCCCTCTCAATCCCCGGCTCTCCTTGCGTGAACGCATTGCTGGCTGGCAACGACATTCTGTTAATGCCTCTTGACTCTGAGGGCGAACTGCAGGCAATCAAGTTTGCCATTGCAGCCGGCCGCATCAAGCAGAAGGACATCGACGAGCGATGCAAGAAGATGCTTCGTTACAAGTATGCACTCGGCCTTACCGATAAACAGACCGTAGAGACTCACAATCTCAAGGAAGACCTTAACGGTGGCAATGCGATGCTTGTTCAGCATCATCTCGCTGCCAATTCGGTTACAGTGCTCAAGAACGAAAATGCCATGCTTCCCTTGGGCGACCTTATGAACAATCGCATCGCAGTGGTTACCTCAGGCTGCAAGGACGGTATCAAGTCTATGTTCCAGGACCGCGCCGACGATTATGCCGAGGTTACTGCATTCGACCTTACCGAGGAATCGGCTGCATCTGTAGCCGCTAAGGTCAAGGCCGGCAATTTCAACACCCTCATCGTGGGTGTGGCTTGTGGCAAGAAAGATACTCCTCGCCCCGAGGACGTGAACGCATTGTTGTCGTCTTGTGACAATATCGTGCTCACTCTCATGACTCAGCCCTACGATATCGAGAAATTTGCCGATGCTATTGCAAGTCCCGCCGTCAAGGCTGTGGTTCTGACATACGAGAAGAGTGCTCTTGCCGAGGACTATGCGGTGCAAACCATCTTTGGCGGTAACGCTGCACGCGGTATGTTGCCCATTACTATCAAGTGTGGCGAACAGAAATATTCGGTGGGTACAGGAATCAAGACCGAGGCTACCCGTCTGGGCTATACTTGCCCTGCCGAGGTGGGACTCGACAACTATCTGCTCCACCAGATTGACTCTGTTGCAACCCTTGGCGTCAAGGAGAAGGCATTCCCCGGCTGTCAGGTCATTGTGGGCCGCCACGGCAAGATTGTTGCCAAGAAGAGTTATGGCGAGATTGCCTTTGATTCGGGCATCGAGGTTACCGATAACACCCTTTATGGCCTCGCATCGGTATCTAAGGCTACTGGTACCCTGAGTGCGCTCATGAAGGTATATGACAACGGTGGTTTCCAACTCGACGACAAGGCGAGCAAGTATATTCCCGGTCTGCGTCGTCCCGACAAGGAGGACATGACCTTCCGTAGTCTGCTGTTCCACGAAACTGGTATGCCGCCATCACTCAGTATGTGGCAGATGATGATGGATCCCAAGACCTACAACGGCGACCTTATCGTGGGTAAGAAGGACGCCGACCATCCCATTCTCATCATGCGCGGTGCTTACGGTCACAAGAACGCTAAGTTGCGCACAGACATCCTCTCGACTACCAAGACCGACCAGTTCAACATTGAGATAGCCGAGGGTATATGGGCAGGCCGTGTTACCTACGATTCTATCATGAACCGTATGTATGCAGCACAGCTCGGTCCCAAGAAGTACCTCTACAGCTGCTGTAACTTCAGCCTCCTGGCCAATGCCATTGAGAAGATTACCAATAAGCCCCTCAATGTAGTGGCTCACGACAACATCTTCGGCCCTCTGGGTGCTTACCACACAATGTATCGTCCGCTCGAGAAGTTTGATGCCGACCAGATTGCCTACACCGAGTATGACTCGTTCCTGATTCGTCAGCACATCCACGGATATGTGCACGACGAACTTGCGGCATTCTCTGGCGGTGTTCAGGGTAATGCAGGTCTCTTCTCTAACGGTAACGACCTTGCCAAGTTGTTCCAGATGTGGCTCAACGGCGGTGTTTACGGTGGCAAGCGCTTCTACAAGGAAGAGACTGTGAAGACCTTTACTACCGAGAAGAGCCCCAACAGCCATCGTGGCCTGGGATTTGATAAACCCGTTGTGGGTGACCCCGATGCTTCTAACACTTGCGCCGAGGCTACTCCCGAGACATTCGGCCACACAGGTTTTACAGGTACTTGCTTCTGGGTTGATCCCGCTAACGATATGTTCTACATCTTCTTGAGCAACCGCGTTAGCCCCACACGCAGCAATCCCAACTTCGGTCGCATCAGCGCTCGTTCACACATTCACCAATTGATTTATAAAGCAATAGTAAAATGAAAAAACTCTTAATGATTGCAGTTGCTGTGCTCACCCTTGTGGCTTGCAGCAAGACACAGCAGTACAAGGTTGCGGTACTTTTCCCCGATGATACTACCGAGGGACAAACCGCTTACCTTACAAGTTATGACAATGGCGACACACTGGCTCAGGCCGAAATCAAGAATAAGAACGTCGTTATTGAGGGCGAGGTCGAAGGCTCATTCATGGCTCGCCTCGTTGTTGACGGCAAGCGCATGGGCTTCATCGTCGAGGGTGGCGAAATAACCATCAAGTGGGAAGACCACAAGGCTACCGGTACTGCTCTCAACGACAAACTCAATGCCCTCGATGAGGAACTTGAGAAATGTGAGACCGATTCGGCACAGGTGGGCATCTTCCAGAAGGCTTACCTTGACAACAAGGACAACGGCATCGGCCCCTGGGCATTCAATTACTATCTCATGTGCAATGAATTCACTGTGGCTCAGATTGACTCTATGCTGAACACCCTGCCCGAGAACTACCGCAGTCTCAAGCGTGTAAACAAGGCAATCAGTGACGCTAAGGCTAAGGAAACCACAGCGGTGGGCAAGCAGTTCGTTGACTTTGCCAATGCCAAGGGCGAGAAACTGAGCGACTTTGCCGGCAAGGGCAAGTATTGTCTCGTTGACTTCTGGGCAAGTTGGTGCGGTCC
>DCGA01000060.1:6142-13883 GCA_002314465.1 bacterium UBA1790
CTATGGGACGAGGACGAGGCCACCGTTAAGGCTATGGAAGAGCTCGGTGTTGCTTGGCCCGTTGTGATGAACGGCAAGAACTGGACCGAGCCTACCGACCTCTACGGCGTTTCGGGCATTCCTCACATTATGCTCATCGACCCCGAGGGCAAGATTGTAGAGCGTGGACTCGCCGAGGAGAGCCTCATCAATGCAGTAGAAGCGTTGTTCGCTGCAAAATAACAAAACAGGATTTAAATATGACTTGCAGGCAAAAACTTGCCTGCAAGTCTTTTATATTGTATGAAACACTATCTTTTGATTTTTCTGGCAGCATTGGCCATGTCGGCAAATGCACAGGATACCCCTAAACAATCTTGGCTTACCAAACTAAGCGAACACATCAAGTTCAACGGCTTTGCCATGGCTGGCTGGCACTACAACGACAAGTCATCGCCGAGCAACGATTTCTCGGTTGATAGAATCATATTTATCGCCGATGGCAAGTTCAACGACAAGTTAGGTGCGTATTTTATGTACGATTTCCGTAAGACTTCTATGCACGAGTTGTGGGCGCGTTACAGCCCTTGCGAGCAGTTTAATGTCAAAGTGGGGCAGTTCAAGACACCGTTCTCTATCGAGAACCCCATTGCACCCGTTATCCTTGAGACAATTAACCTGTGTTCGCTTGTGACCACCGACATGATTATGGGTAGTAATCCACTCATGATGACCGGCAGTGCCGGCCGTGACATCGGAGTATCTGTCTATGGTGACTTGTTCAAGAAGAAATTGTCTTATGACCTTGCCGTGATGAACGGTGCCGGCCGTAACTGCAAGGACATCAATTCGCAGAAGGACTTTGTTGTACGTCTCTCTTACCATCCGGTTAAGGAACTTATGCTTAGCGGTTCTATGGTGCTGGGTACGGGAAATGTCGATGTGCACGATGCCGGCGACGGCACCTATGTGTGCGATGCGGCTCCCGGTGTGACTGGATTTAAGGCTAACGGCAACTATACGCGCAATCGCTATGCCGCTGGTTTCCAGTTGAAGACAAAGCCAGCCAATCTTCGTGCCGAATACATGTGGGGCAAGGATGGTGATTATAACAGCAGCGGCTGCTATGCAACCGGTACGCTTAACAATATACTTGTCAAGAAACTCGACCTTGTTGCTTCTTACGACCATCTTGAGAACTTCCGTGGTATCCAGAACCGTTATACTGCCGGTGTGCAGTACTGGGTATACAAGGCTTGCCGCGTGCAGCTCAACTACACCCACCACAAGTGGGCGGGTGGTGCTCCGGGTGAGAACAGCATTCTCTCACAGGTTCAGATAGCATTCTAATCGACACCTTTATATATATAATAAACTGGCCCCATAGTTTGGTGACTATGGGGCCAGTGTTATATGTGTTGAGATTTACTTGCGGGGCAGGGTAGTGACGGTGAGTTTGTTGTAAGCTCGTTCGGCCTTTTCGCGTGCAGCCTCTACGCTCTCGTCGGTGGCGAGGATAACAGCCATGCGGCGATGTCCCTTTACTTCGGGTTTGCCGAAGATGCGCATCTGTACGCCTGTTTCCTCAAGCACTTTGTCTATTCCCGACAATTCCACGCGGTTGGTGTCGCCTTCTACTACCACTGCGCGTGATGCGCTGGGTCCATAGAACTTGATGGCGGGAACGGGCAGACCCATCAATGCTCGTGCATGGAGAGCAAACTCGCTCATGTCTTGCGAAATCATTGTAACCATGCCGGTGTCGTGGGGGCGGGGAGAAACCTCGCTGAAGATTACCTCATCGCCCTTGATGAACATCTCCACACCGAAGATACCATAGCCTCCCAGGGCATCGGTAACCTTGCGTGCAACATCCTCGGCTTGTGCGCGTGCCTTGGGCGACATAGCCTGCGGCTGCCATGAGTAGCGGTAGTCGCCGTCGACCTGAATGTGGCCTACGGGTTCGCAGAAGCATGTTCCGGCTACGCTACGCACGGTGAGAAGGGTGATTTCGTAGTCAAAGTCTACAAATGCCTCAACGATAACTCGTCCGGCTCCTGCACGTCCGCCTTCTTGCGAGATGTGCCATGCGCGGTCTATGTCGGCTTCGGTCTTCACGGTGCTCTGGCCGTGGCCCGACGAACTCATGATGGGCTTGACTACACAGGGAATGCCGACCTCGGCAACTGCTGCGCGGAATTCTTCCTCGGTCGATGCAAAGCGGTAGCGCGAAGTGGTCACACCGAGTTCTACGGCTGCAAGGCGGCGTATTCCCTCACGGTTCATGGTGAGCCATGCAGCACTTGCTGTGGGTGTCACGTGATAACCTTCTTTTTCAAGTTCCACAAGAACGGGAGTGGCGATTGCCTCAACCTCGGGAATGATGTGGTCGGGGCGTTCAAGTTCAATGACGCGGCGCAGTTCGTCGCCGTCGAGCATGTTGAATACATGGCAACGATGGGCAACCTGCATGGCGGGTGCGCCTGCATAACGGTCACAAGCCACTACTTCAACGCCGAGGCGCTGCAATTCCAGGGCAACTTCCTTGCCGAGTTCTCCACTGCCCAGTAACAGGGCCTTTGTTCCGATCTCTGTTGCGGTACTACCGATTTTAATCATAGACTAAGATATTAAGCGTTCTGTTGTTTGGTAGTGCAAAGTTACTTATCATTATCGGGATGTACAACTTAAAAATATGTAAAATGTTTGCCCGTGTGCGCGTTTATGAGTAATTTTGCATTATAACACATTAAGCACTAATGAATAGACTATTATTATATATGGTATTGGCTGCAACCTTCAGTGTTGGCGCCGTTGCAACTCCCATTCCCGACGAGAAGGACTATGACGAAAGCGTGCGTCTGCCGGTTCGCCGACTGCACCCCGAGCGTCAGTTCGACCAGGCGATGAAGGAAATGCACAAGAAACACGAGGCCAAGGCACAGAAGGAGGAAGAGAAACGTGCCAAGAAAGAGGCTAAGAAAGCGGCGAAGAATGCAAAGGGCGAAAGCCGTGTTGTCGCTACGGTGCAACAGCCCCAGTCTACAGCCGACAAGTCGCTCATGAAAGAATTGCTGAGCAAGGACTATTCTATCAAGAAATACACTCCCATGTACGAGGAGCCCAAACCCATCACATGGAAGGACGACCCCGTTAACAGCGATGTGCATTCATTGCTTGCGGGGGTTGACGGAACTCGCAAGGGTGGGGCGACGCTTTACACACCCAAGGGAATCTCTATGGCCAACGATGCCAACGAGGTGTTCTTCTGCTTTGATTCCGATGGTTCTCGTGCTACAAGCCGCCTGCGTTTGCGTGTGCAGTACTTTGCCGACGACCCTCTCTACTACAGTGACATCCAGTTCACCATTGACGGTTTCAACTATTCCTTCCACCCGTCTAAACCCTCCCGTGGCAAGATGGGCGCGCGCATGTACTGGGAACAAAGCGAGGATGTATTAAATTCACAACACAAGGACCTTGTCTATGCATTGTCTCATTGTCACTGGGCTCGCATGTCGCTCAAGGGTGCCGATGGCATGAACCATGTAAAGATGCTCACCGCTGCACAACTCGAAGCGTTTACCAATACGCTCGAACTTTACCGTGCAATGGGTGGCAATTTCTAAATTAAAATCACATCTCTGGAAAAATATAGTGCTCTATAGCGCCGATTTTTGGCCTATAGAGCACTTTTTTTGCCTTTTTTGCGATTATTTACGATTAAAAATAAATTTATGTTCATAAATTGTAAATTTAATTTTGTAAATAAAAAAATTATTATTACCTTTGTGAAAAATTAAATATTCACTTGATTATGAATAATAAATTCCTTACTCGCATGGCTGGGGCTGCGTTTACATTTGCAGCGTTAACAAGTGCAACCAGTTGCTCTTTGTTTCAGCAGAACAACACGCCGCATTTCTCGGGCGAAGGCAAGTGCCCCGTTTGCGGTACGATAGTTTCTAAGCATCCGGTAGCTCAGCAGTCTTCGGTAGACAAGTCATTCCTTCAGGAAATCCTCAACAAGGATTATTCTATTAAGGAATACACGTTTGAAGAACCCAAGCGCATGGAGTGGAAAGACGATACCATCACTGAAACTCAGGACAACCTCGTTCCCTATTTCGTGTCTACCAAGGTTAGAGGCGAGAAGAGCATCTTACCCGTTAAGGCTACGATTAAGAATACCGAGAACGACGTATTCCTGTATTTCACTGAGGATGCACAAGGTCAGCCCATGAACCTTCGTTTACGCATTCAGTATTACGCCGACGATCCTTTGAATTACAATAGCATGGTATTTACCATCGACGGATTTGATTATAAGTTCGTTCCCACCAATATCCAGCGCGGTAAGGGCGAGGGTATCATGATTTGGGAACAGAGCGACGATGAGCTCAAGACAGGCGATAAGGACCTTGTTTACGCTCTCTCACATTGCCAGTACTGGGCACAGCTCAAGTTGCACGGCGAGGACGGCATGAATCACGTCAAGCTCCTCAACAAGGACCAGCTCGAGGCAATGAAACGCACAGTGCAGCTCTATCTGCTGCGCGGCGGATCTTTCAAATGACATAATAGTTTAGATGTTTAATATTAGAAGCGAGGGCGCTGCCGGGAGGCATTGCCCTCGCTTCGCGTCATGAAAAGGGGCATTAAAGTTTTAGTAGAACTTTAATGCCCTTAATTCATGTGGTATATAAAGATAGTCTTAACAGGATTGGCACATTTTCTTATTGCTATTGCCACAAAACCTTAACATTTACTTTATACTTTTGCAGTGTACAAGTTAGTAAAAAAATATATGGAATCACATCCGATTATTAGGTTTATCAGAGTGCTCGGCGAAGTCTTGCGCTGGACTTACATCATCATTGTTTCGGCAATTATCCTCTATTCGCTTTTTACGCAATAGAGTTAACGTAGTGTGCCGAGTTTGATGTTGATTGTGAGTCCGCCTCCGGGTGTGGTGGTTGCTGTAGCACTGCCGCCATATAGCATGGCGACGTTCTTTACAATCGACAATCCGAGTCCTGTGCCTCCGCATCTTCGGCTACGACCCTTGTCTATTCGGTAAAAACGCTCAAAGATGTGTGTCAGATGCTCGGCAGGTACGCCTGGTCCGTTATCACTGAAGGTAAACGAGTATTTGCCCTTGTTCCCCTCGGCTTTGATAGTGAACAGGGTAGCATCGGTGGCATAGGCAAAGGTGTTGTCTATCACATTGCGGAAGAGGGAGTACAGCAGCGAGCGGTCGGCCTTGAGGGTGATGTGGCGTGGCAGGGAGGTCTCAATTCTGAGATTGCGCTGTTCAAATTGCGGACGGGTCTCGCTTATGATTTCGTTTATTATATCCACGGCATCTATCACGGCCTCATTGCTTTTCATCGAGGAATGTGCAGTCTCAAGGCGTGTTATCATGCTCATGTCTTGCAGCAGGCTGCTCATGCGCATGCTCTGGGTGTAGCATCGCTCAAGGAACTCCTGTTGTTTCTCCCTCGGCATATCGGGGTTCTTAACCAATGTCTCGAGATAAGCCTCTATGGACGCTGCCGGCGTTTTCAGTTCGTGTGCCGCGTTTTCGGTGAGTTGGTGCTTGATGCGTTGTTTCTCTTGTTCGCTATGCTGGAGCCTGTACCTCAGATACAGAACCACGCCTATAAGCAATAAGATTCCCGCCGTATAATAGAAGAATGTGTAATCGCGTTCAAGGCTCTCGGTTAATGGTGCCGAGTAGGGAACCGACGAGCGCACTATCTGACCTTTCTCGGGGAAATAGGTCGCCGAGTAAAAGTATTTCTCTCCATTGAGTTCGCTTTCGCGTTTTATATCAAACCCGCTTCCGTTAGCAAGGGCCTCTTGTACCTCTTTACGTTTCAGGTGGTTGCCCATGTGGGCCACGTTTTTTTCTTGGCTGTCGTAGAGTACCGTTCCCAGAGTGTCTATCACTGTGAGTCTCATGTCGCTGTCGCTGCGGGTGTAGTTGTTGAGTTGCAACTGGGCATGCAGGATGTCGCAGCGGAACTTGTGCTCGCGTTGGTATTCATATACACCGAAGCACAGTGCAACAATAGCCACAAGGATTGTGACCAGCACGAATGTACTGTTTGTATAGTTTTTTCTCATATCTCAAACATATATCCGTAGCCAAACTTGGTGCGTATCATCTTTCCGTACCTTCCTATCTTTTTGCGAATGCGTGTGATGTTCACATCTACTGTGCGGTCGAGCACGATTGTGTCACTGGGCCACACGGTGCTCAGTATCTTTTCGCGCGATAGTACCTGGCCTTGGGATTTCAGCAGCATTGCAAGCAGCTCAAACTCAATCTTTGTGAAGGGGACATCAGTTCCGTCCACACTACATTCTTTACGGTCAAGGTCCAGTACAAGCCCTTCGTAAGAAATGGTGTTGTCGGGGTTCTCTTTAGGTTGTTTCTCTGCTGCAGGCTCTTGTGTGGGTCCATGGGTGCGGCGCAGCACTGCTTTCACTCGTGCTCTTACCTCACTAATGCGGAACNNTCTTTTCCTCCGCGCCCAGTCTGGTGTAGCGCCGGAGCTGCGAGTTGACACGCGCAACCACCTCCAACGGGTTGAACGGCTTGGTAATGTAGTCGTCCGAACCTATTGCAAATCCCGTTATCAGGTCGGTTTCGTTGTCGCGTGCGGTACAGAAAATGATTGGGATGTGTGCCGTGCGTGGGTTGCTCTTGAGTTGTGATGCCCATTCAAACCCCGAGACTGGTGTCATCATCACGTCGAGCAGGATGAGGTCGGGCAGGTCGTCACTTAGTTCACAAGGCGCTTCGGCCGTTGTGACCTTGTATTCGTCTAATTCAAGGTTGAACTTCAGAATGTCACATATGTCGGGTTCATCATCGACAATAAGAATATGCTTTGCCATGAATCTGTTATTTGTTGATATGCAGTGCAAATGTAGTTATTAAATTGATTGGGTGCAACACATTAAGGACCAAAATGGAAAATGTAACATAAATGTAACACTTTTAACGGCATTGTAACGAGTGCTAAACTGTGATGTAATACCGCGCCGGTAATTTTGCACTTGAATAAATCATATGTGAATATAAATATAATTAGGTATGGAAATTATTTATTTGTTAATTGTATTATTCCTCATTGTGCTTGCCGTGTTTGACCTCACGGTGGGCGTAAGTAACGACGCGGTCAATTTCATTAACTCGGCTATCGGCTCCAAGGTGGCTCGGTATCGTGTGATAATAGCGGTGGCTGCCGTTGGAGTCTTTGTGGGAGCATCCATGAGCAATGGTATGATGGATGTTGCACGCCATGGAATATTCACCCCGGGGTATTTCACATTCTTTGAGGTGATGTGTGTGTTCCTTGCGGTGATGGTTACCGATGTGATTCTCCTTGACGTATTCAACTCAATGGGTATGCCCACGTCTACCACGGTGAGCATGGTGTTTGAACTCCTGGGCGGAGCATTTGCTATATCCCTTATTAAGATAGCCCACGGTGCTGTGGGAAGCGACGGGGTACTCCTGGGTATGGGAGACCTGATAAATACCAGCAAAGCCCTCTCGGTTATTCTGGCTATATTCCTGAGTGTCGCGGTTGCATTTGTCTTCGGCTCTTTGGTCATGTGGCTGTCCCGCATCGTGTTCTCTTATGCACCGTCTAACCGTTCGCCCAAGACAATCCTCTTCGGTGCATTGTCGGGTACAACCATCGTGTGGTTTCTTCTCATAAACGGTCTTAAGGGTTCGTCGTTCATG
>DCGA01000060.1:13909-20634 GCA_002314465.1 bacterium UBA1790
CCCCTGCCATAGGCGAATGGATCAGTGCTCACACATGGATGATCATCGGATCTTGTTTTGCTGCAATGAGTGTTGTCATGTCATTGCTTGCATTGTTCAGGGTGAGCATTCTGCGCACTGTGGTCCTTATGGGTACATTCTCGCTGGCCATGGCTTTTGCCGGCAACGACCTTGTCAACTTTGTTGGCGTTCCGTTTGCCGGATTGTCGGCCTATCAGGACTGGGCTTCAAGCGGAGCCGCAGACATCAATGCCTACACGATGGGTTCACTTGGAGAGAGTGCCCACACTCCGGTCATTTATCTTATCGCGGCTGGCTTGGTAATGGTGCTTGCGCTTGTGTTTTCCAAGAAAGCGCAGAATGTTGTGAAAACATCGGTTGACCTTTCGCGTCAGGACGAGGGCGATGAGATGTTTGGCAGTAGCGGCGTTGCCCGTACCATTGTTCGTGTTGCCGGTCGCACCTCGACAAGGATTGTGCGACTTTTCCCGCATAGGGCAAGGCTTTGGATTGATTCTCGTTTTAGAATTGATTACAGTGCGCTTGAGCAAGGTGCCGCCTTCGACATGGTTCGCGCTTCGGTTAACCTTGTGCTTGCAGGTTTGCTCGTTGCGCTGGGTACATCGTTCAAACTCCCCCTGTCTACGACTTATGTTACTTTTATGGTTGCCATGGGTGCATCGCTTGCCGATAGGGCATGGGGCCGTGAGTCGGCGGTATTCCGTGTTACCGGTGTGCTCAGTGTGATAGGCGGGTGGTTCCTCACCGCAGGCGTTGCATTCTTCGCTTGTTTTGTCGTAGCGTTGTTGTTGTATTATGGCAATTTTCCTGTAATGTTCGCGGCTATCGTCCTTGCCGTTACCTTACTGGTGCGCAGCAATGTGAAATATGCTCGCAAGACTCGTGAGAAAGACACTCTTGCTCAGCAACTGGTGCGTTGCAACGACGAGGACACGCTGTGGCAGTTGCTTAACGACCACATCCGTTTGGGCAATGCCCGTACGGTGGGATTCGTCCTGTCATCTTATCGCTCGATTACCACTTCGCTGCTCGAAGAACATTATGGACCTCTCAAGCGCAATGTGGCATTAATCACCGAGCAACGCGGCGAACTAAAGCGACAGCGCAAACGTGAGATTATGGCAATGCGTCGCATGGATCCCGCGAAGGTTATGCAACGTAATACCTGGTACTTCATGGGCATTAATTCTTGTCAGCAGATGCTATACAGCCTGAAGCGCACCAACGATCCCGTGAAGGAACATGTAGGCAACAGTTTCAGCCCGATACCCGAGGTCTACCACAAACCTTTCATAGCTATGCGCGACGATGTCCTCGCTATCTATGACCGTGCCCACAACATGCTGCTCAATGGTGACTATAGCGACATCGACTACTTGCGTTCCGACGCCGAGGAGTTGCAGTCGCGCATCTCGGTCTTTCGCAAGGAAATGATGGCTGCTTTGAGTGACGGGAAAGATAATGTGAACACCATGCTGCTCATGATACACATCATTCAGGAAAGCGATGTCCTTGTAGGAAGCCTTAAGCACATGATGAGGGGAATGAAGCGATTTGCCGGGGAATGACGGTTATCGTGTGCGCTTGTAGCCAAAGATAATAGGTACACAGCCAGCAAACAATCCGCATAGGGTAGGGCTAAGCCATGCGTAATTCACTGTATTTACAAGCAACATTGTCAATACTGAGCAAATCATCGATGCTATGGCATAGCGCCCCTTGACGCGACTGGGCAGGAAGAATGCGCAGGTCATGGGGATGAGAATGCTGGCAGCCCTGAGTCCGAGGCTAAGGAACCCAAGGTCGTTGATGAATGTGCCTGTGAGTAGCATTGACACCACAAGTGCCATGCTCATTATTGCTACAAGCGTGATGCGCACAAGTGTGGTGCTATGGTCGAGTGACTTTTGGAAAAGGTCGCGCACCACAATCACGCTGCTGCCGAGGGCTATGCCTGTGCATCCGCCCACCACGGTGATAAGCAGTGTGCCCATTACCATGCCTCCCAACCAGTGCGGCAGGTATTGCAGGGCAAACGACGGGAACGCTGTGCTGGCAACATCTATGCTGCCCGTTGAGTGCATATACATGCCCACAAGCGTGCATGCGACGCCTATTGGTGGTATGAGCAACGCACTGAGCAATGCGCCTTTACGCGCTACTGCCGTACTCTTGCCGGCCCACACGGCTTGTGCATAGCTCTGTGTAGCCACAACCCCGAGTATCATCGACAGTGCAGAGTTGAGGTCGGTAGATAATCCGCGGTTGAACGGGTTGAATAATGTTCTGTCAAAGTCGTTGAGGCCATGGGTGCGCCACATCACTACGATGCCGCTCACCACGCATGCCGCATAGAGCAGCACAAGTTTGGCGATTCCTCCCTTGCCGGCTCCCATCATGCCGCCCGACACCACATATATGAGCATTATCGCAGTGCCTGTGAGCAGTGCCGTGAGCAATGAGCAAGGGAAGATTGCACGGATGAGTGCCGCACATGCAAGTTGCTGTGCCACAATGCTGAAGAACATGCCGAACAGACTGAGTAGCGAACCTGTAACCTCGGCTTTCTTTCCGAATTCGCGTCCCACGATTTCGAGCAGGGTGTTACAGCCGGTTTTGCGCAGGCGTGGTGTCATCACATAGAGCAGCAGGCAACCAAGTGCCGACCCCCATGTGAACCATATTCCCGAGAAACCATAGTTATAGCCCATCTCGGCGGTGCCTATGGTGGCCTGGCCACCTACAAGCGTACCGATGATTGCCCCGGCAACAATCCATGCGCCGGCTTGACCGCGAGCAGTGGCAAACCCCTTGCCGCTATGCCCCGATGCCACGCCTATACCTATTATTAAGGCAACGGTGAGCAGTATCATCACTATGTGTACACTCGAAATCATAGTGCAAAATTACAAAGAATATTTACTCGTGGGCTTAAATATCAGTTAAAATACATCACGACCCGATAAAAACAAAGGCAGGTGCCCATGTGGGCACCTGCCTTGTATTGTTATGATCTTCTATTATTAGAAGTTGTAACCCAGATTTACCTGGAATTTCTTGATCTTTGTGTCGGCGTTCTTCTGGAACTTTGTGAAGTCGGCACCATAGCTTGCGCCAACAACATACTTGCGTGAGATGTGGAGGTTAACACCTACGTGCCAACCTGCCTGCCAACGGCTTGCTGCAAATGTTTCGCCCAGTTTGTCCTTGTCAAAGATGTTGAAATCCTGGCTCAGACCATTGAGGTTACCATAAACGTAAACCTTACCGTCGAGACCTGCATAGGGAGCTACTGCAAAGGTGTCGCCTATTAAGGGCAGGTAATAACCCACGTTCAGGGGGATTGAAAGGTTCACGAGATTCATTGTAGCATCCTCATTGCCCTTGATACCGATGATTGTCTCTAGGATGTTTGAGCTTTTGATGCCCCAGTCTACATTGAGACCAGCCTCGAAGTATACGGGAACCTTCTGGCTAAGCTGCCATGCCTTCACATAGGTTGCAGATGCACCGTTGAGGGTTGTCTCGTCGAGCTTGATGTTGTCATAAGAAAAACGTACGCCGCTCCATGATGCGGGCTTTTGTGCACTAAGAGTGAGCGATGTCATAAGGGCAATCGCAAGTGCTAAAATCTTTACTGTTTTAGTCATATTATTTATATTTAAAAAATGAGTTGCAAAAATAAGTCTTTTTGTCGGATCAATCGTTGGTAATAAGAAAAAATGAACACTGTATGTGAAATTTTGGCCAGTTGACTTTAAATAAAAGAAGGTCCTGCTCCTTGCGGGCAAGACCTTCCCTAAATTATGTGACTCTGTCTAATAATTAGATGAGAGTAACTTCAACCTCAGTTTCATTCTCGTTTACATTAACTTTACCCTCGCGAGCAAGCCAGCCGATAGCTGCGTAAACTTCTTTTTCTTTGAGCTTAGTGGCCTTCTTGAGACCCTTTACATTAAGTGTGCCTTTAGCGTCGTTGAGGGCATTCCATACGGCACCTGCCCACAGACCAATTGTTTCTACATTCATAATATAAAATCATTTATTATTAAAAACGATGCAAAGTTACGCAATTATTGTTAAATACACAAAAATGGCTGACATAAACGCACATAAGCGTTCATGCAACCGATTGCATAAACCGTCATGTTCTTGATTAGAATCCCTTGCGGTATTTGTCCTCCGGGTCGTCGGTGATGATGCTCAGGTAACTGTTGTAGCGAGACTCGCTAATGTAGTGGTTCTCAACAGCTTCGAGTACAGTGCAACCGGGCTCGTGGGTGTGGGTGCAGTTGCCGAACCGGCAGTCCTCCGACACCTTGAAAATCTCGGGGAAATAATGCGCAACTTCCTCACGCTTGAAGTCGATTGTGCCGAACCCCTTCACACCCGGAGCGTCGATGATGCAACCGCCGTCGGGAAGGTCGAGCATCTCGCTGAATGTGGTGGTGTGCATGCCCGTGTGGTGCGACTGCGAGACATCGCCCACGCGCAGTCTTGCATCGGGAACCATGCAGTTGATAATCGAACTCTTGCCTACACCAGAGTTGCCAGAAAGAAGCGAGGTTTTGCCGTTTAGTGACAACCTGAGTTCGTCCAGGCCGACACCGGTTTTGGTCGACAGCGTGATAACCTCATAACCGATGGAACGGTACAGGTTTGTAACGGCGTCGAGTAGGGCGGAGTCGTCTTCCTCGGTGAGCAGGTCTATCTTGTTGATGGCGATTACCGTGGGTACGTTATAGGCCATAGCGGTGGCAAGGAAGCGGTCGATGAAAGTGGTGTTGGTCACGGGGTTGGCAAGCGTTACCACCAGCACTGCCTGGTCGAGGTTGCTGGCTATGATCTGGAACTCCTTTGACAGATTGCTCGAGCGGCGGATGATGTAGTTGCGGCGCTCCTCAATCGAGAGGATAAACGCAGTGCCGTCGCCCTTAACCTCGATGTTGACGATGTCGCCCACAGCCACGGGGTTAGTGCAACGGAATCCTTTGAGTCGCAGGTTTCCCTTGATCTTGCAGTTGTGGGTTGTGCCGTCGTCGTGGCGCACCACATACCAACTGCCGGTGTTCTTTATTACCAGTCCTTTCATTTTCTTGCAAAATTACAGATTAAAAGTCATATTATGGTCCATAAAGTGGAAAAAAGTTAGTGCAACGTGCTTTTTTTAATTATGTAGCGGTTATTTTGGTTACAATTTTGCTGTTGTTTCGCGATTTTTTTGTACTTTTGTGCAAAACTTGGATTTATATGGCTATCGAACTTCAAGAAACGCTTACACGCATCATCAGCAAGAGCAAGGTAATGGTTGAGAAATACCATGCTATTGTTGCGGCCAAGGCACAGACCGACAAGGAAAATGCCGAGGTGCGTGCCGAGAACGAGAAGTTGCGCATAGAGATTGAGCGTGTAAAGCGCGAGAACGAATATCTGCGCATGGCCCATAGCATTGCCCCCACACCCGAGACGGTGGCAAAAAGCAAGAGTATGATTTCCAAGATTGTGCGGGACATTGACAAGTGCATTAACCAACTTAATGCATGACAACGATAATGGCAAACAAGAGAAAAGACATATGGCTCCAGATTGCTGACGTGCGACCCATTCCACTCAGCATCAATCCCGAGGAAGAAGCGCGATGCCGCGAAGCCGAGCATCTCGTGAACTCGCTGTGGGATAAATGGATGAAGCAGTTTGCCGATAATGGCTCATCGCAAGAGGTGCTTGCGAGGGTTGCTTTCAGGTTTGCGCAGCTCTACTTCGACGAATATGCGCACAACAAGAATGTTAACACCTTCCTCGAGAAGTTTGAGAAAGAACTCGACGGGGCGGTGATAGATGTTTAAAGCCTCTTAGATATCGGGTAACGCCCTGATAATTAGCTTCGATTGTCGGTCAGTGACAACCACTTTAATTTAGAGAAATTTTAGGTTCCTGCACACTCATTGTGGACTATTGTGCCGCCCTTGGCTGGGACGGCGTGCCACACATGGGGGTGCGTTTTTATTAATATTTTTTATCTACATAATTTTTATAAATGGAAATAGTGTATATTGTAATTGCAGCGGTTGTTGCTTTCATCGTGGGCATTGTTATCGCCCAGCTGCTTGGTAAGCACAACGCTAAATCAAGGGCCAACGAGATTATCGAGAAGGCCAAACTTGAAGCCGAGGTGTTGAAAAACAACGAGGTTATCAAGGGTAAGGAAGAAGGAATGTCGATTAAGAGCGAAGCCGAGAAGCAGGCCAACGCACGTCTGTCTAAGGTACAGTCGAGCGAAGCCAAGCTCAAGCAGCGCGAACTGCAGCTCAACCAGCAGCAGGCCGATGTGCAGCGCAAGCGCAACGAGGTAGACAACCTCAAGTCTAACCTCGAGCACCAGCAGGGCGTCCTCGAAGACTATAAGAAAGAAGTTGAAAAGATGGAACGCAGCGTACGCGACACCCTGGAGCACGTGAGCGGTCTCAGCGCCGAAGAGGCTAAGGAGAAGCTCGTTGAGTCGCTCAAGGACGAGGCTAAGACTGCTGCCGCAAGTTATATCAACGACATCATGGATGACGCTAAGCTCACTGCCAACAAGGAGGCTAAGCGCATCGTTGTAGAAACCATCCAGCGTGTTGCTACTGAGACTGCTATCGAAAATGCAGTCACAGTGTTCCACATCGAGAACGACGAGATTAAGGGCCGCATCATCGGTCGCGAGG
>DCGA01000125.1:0-24591 GCA_002314465.1 bacterium UBA1790
TACCCGCTGCCACCGAGTCACGCATAGCAGTCTCTGGCGGCCAGTTCTCATCTGTGGTCAAGGAAGAATACTGCGCCGAGGGTTACTTCCCTGTTACTACAGTCGACGAAAACGGGCTTTACACAGTTACCACAGTAACAATTAATGGTGTATATGCAGGTAACTCAAGTGTTATGGATGATGTGACTACTGCCGATTGGGCTGGTATCCTTGAGGAATATCCTAATGCTATAGCTATTGTTGATGCTGCTCTTGCCGATTGGGCTGAGACACAGACTAACGTAGTTGTTGAATACAGTGTTGGTAAGAATGGCAAGTACTATGAGTGTCCCAATTTCGTTTTGACCGATCCTACAGCACTCAGCAATGCTTACGACTTCTATTCTCCCGTTTCATTCACAGCTGTTACAGGTTATTATTCTCGCTCATTCAGATATGAGAACAACTCTTGCTGTGTTCCCTTCGCTCTCTCTGCTTCCGAAATCAGCGGGTCGGCTAAGATCCTTACATTCGCTTATTACCAGATGGACGGTGATGACGCTGCTTCGGTATATCTCAATGCTAACGAGGGCATCAACGCTGGTATTCCTTGCATCATCAACGATCCTTCTAAGAGTGGCATCAATGTAACATTCAACAACACCGAGATTGTGGGTGCGCCCGACAACTCTGGTAACCTGAAGGGTACATTCGCTTTCACTTACGACTTTAGTGGCGGTAATTACTACAGTATTTCTAATACTGGTAGTCTTGTCGCTTCGAATGCCGTGGGTCAGTTCCGTTCGGTAATGAGTCTCAACTACGATGAGGCTCTCGGCGGCAATGGTGCATCTCACGCTCCGTCTAATATCAAGATGGTAATTATCGATGGTACAACCGGTATCAACGATATTACTGTGGGCGCTGGTGCTAAGGGTATCTACACAATCTCAGGTATCAAACTTGATAAGATAACCGACCCCGGCATCTACATCGTAGATGGTAAGAAGATTTTTGTAAAGTAATTATTACTGTATTTGACATGCATGGGGTGCACCCCCATGCGTGTCGATAACAGTTATGCATTTTACTAAATTTGTTAGGAAAAAAATGAAAAAGCTTTTATTTTTTATATTTGCGTTGGCATGCACTTTATGCTCATTTGCCGACGATTATGAGATGTCGGGAACTTACCGTTCTAAACTCATTCCTGATGCTGTGGAGAATAGCTACAAAAACACCTTGTCCATCAAGGTTAATGCTATTCCTTCGGCTCAGAATAAAATCGTTGTTACACGCAAGGCAGGTAACAGTAAAACGGCATCTAATGTAGCGACAATTACGCTTAACGCCGATGGCGCTTATACCATCTCTTATAGTACTCCTGTTTCGGTTAACAGTGAGGACCGCTTTGATTCAGAGGCGTACGTTACCTCTGGTAATGTCACTGCCGGTGGTGAAATTGCAGTTGTTGACTACTTCACTGCCTCTACCTATGCCGACCACATCAAGAACGAGGCCGGTGGTGATAAGGCTGGCTCTTACACTTACACTGCTGCAATAGGTTCTACAACTGTGGCAACATATGTCGTGCCTGTGTATGGCGCAAGCGCATTTTACGAACTCGAGTCGGGTTATTCGTTGAGTGAGATTCTTGCCGATACCGACCACTCATTAGCGCCTAAGGGTGTTACAATCTATTGTTCCGACCCCGAGAACGCGACAGTGTCAAGTTGGAAAATCTATAAGGAAGGCGAAGTGGTTGCCAATACCCAGTCATTTGTAGAGAACGAACTCACCGAAACAAAGCAAGTTTATATCGGTGAGATGACTATCATGTCGCCCGATGGTTACATGAACACCTATGGCACCGACTCTCGTGCCGTGTATCCCACCATTGTCACTGCCGATGTTGCTTCTACTGCTATGAGTACTTATACATTCACAAGCAGCACGGGAGTTCGCAATTGCCACTATTTCACCTCGCTGATGACTCTTCATTTCGAGTACATGCCTCAGGAAGGCGACTTCACGACTCGTCCTATTCCCAGGATTACCGATGGCGGCTATCGTGTGTGGCGCACATGTACTACTGCTGCCGAAGAGAATTCTGCGGTCTTGGACCGTGCCAACGACTTTTTGTTCTTTGACAACGTGGGTACCGAAACCGGTGTTGATAAAGACGGAACAGCCAATCAAAGGTCTAATATTGGTGGCGATTTTGTGACTGTAGGCGAAACAACATGCTACTCGGGCTTGTTTGGCTCAAGTTCTAAGACTCCCACAGTCAACTACACTATTCGTGTTTACTATTGGCTCGAGACTATAGATCCCGACCCGCTCGGAGCTCCCAAGCGTAGTGTATCGCGCATTGCCGATGGAACACCGCGCTATTATGTATCTGAGCTTGTTTTCCCCTTCACTTTCCCCGAGAATATCGTGACTGGTGTTGAGGATATGGGTGCAAAGCAGGTCGACAGTGTTCAGTATAGCAACCTCGCAGGCGTTACATCAACCACTCCGTTCAGTGGCGTGAACATCGTTGTTACTCGCTACACCGATGGTACTACCTCGGTTACTAAGGTGATTCGTTAATAATCACGATATGTTAAAATATCTACGGCAGTCTCCTGTGGGGCTGCCGTAGTTTTTTCGGGGTTATATGCTGCTTCTCTCGCTATGGGAGAGTGTGTTTAGTGCTTTGATAAAAAGCTATTGTCCCTTTTTGTAGTTTTTGGGACTATGTCTGCGTCTAATTATTGTACCCGGACAGAATACGGGATGTTAAAAAATATCGTGTTAATTCTTGTAAATTCAAAATTATTTTTCTAAATTTGCAACTGAATGATATTCATTCGGGGATTTTTATAGAATTGTTTAACTTTAAATATATACGGATATGAGGAAAACTTTACTTCTCGCGTCGGCTCTCGTATGTGCGTCTACAATGATGGGCGTCACTGTTGCAGAGCGTTCTAAAGCAGTAGTTAAGCCCGCTGCTGCTGTTGGCATGACCGAAATGCCATTAGCCTACGAAACATTTGAAACAATGGCTACCCCTGGTACTCACGCCAAAAAGGTTGCTGCTAAGGCTTCGCCCGACGATGGCACTCCCAAGGCATTCTACAAACGCCCTGCCGGTGCTTTCTATGGCTTGATTTCTACACTTGAAAACAACAACTATAAGTATTCTTCACAATACTCTCCTTATGTTGTGGGTTGGCCTTTCAAGACTGCTACTTATGAGCAGAATACTCTTAATATAGGCGAAAACGCAACTTATGATTGGGTTTATACCGTATATGACCGTGAAACAAAGCAGAAGGTCGACAAGGAAGCCCAGGGTGAGAAACTGGTGGTGAATTACTCGATTAAAGAAGTTGACTCGGTTCCCACTCTTACCGCTACCGGTAGCGAGGGTTCGGCTGTTTATACTATCAACGGCTGGTCGGTAACTGGTTCTGGCTCAAACAAGGCTATAAATAAGAAATATCGCAGTAACTATCTGGCAGCCGTAGACTATCAGACTGCTTTCTCTAATACTGCCGACCGCACTCTGTGGTGTACTCCCAAGTTCCGTGCAGCAAGCACCAACCGTGACGCATCTAACCTTTCGGGTGGTACTTATGTATCAGGTGCTAAGGATGGCGATGGTGGTACAACTGGTCGTTGGTTCGGTCGCAACCACTCGGGTGTAGATGCACTCGCTATGGCTTTTGAGAAGCCTGAGCATCCCTACGTGCTCCGTAAGGTTGGTGTTGCTTTCCAGAACCTCGCGTTCGCAAGCACCGATCCTTGCGACCTCAAGGTTAAGGTTTACAAGCTCGATGCTATTCCCGAGTACGAGGCTTCTACTTCTGTATATGTAGAGCCCGGCGAACTCCTTTGCGAAGGTACATTCACAATGAATCCCGAGGAATTCACAAGCAATAGTATTACAAACGGTATCCTCCCGTTCGAACTCCTTGCTCCCGACGATGGCAGTGGCCTTGACATTTACATTGAACCCGAAATCGATTTCCCCATCCTGGTGGTATTCACTGGCTACAATAACAGCACTATTGCCGACTTTACCCTTACTCAGGGTACCGACGTTTACAACGAAGGCTTCGGCGAGCCTTGCTACCTGGGACGCACTCAGGAAGACGGTTCTATCCTGTATCAGGGTCTCAACTACTTCTTCTCATCAGGTCAGCGCATGGGCGGTATCTCAATCTATGCCGAGGTTGCTCATCCCTACATGGTTTGGAATTATTTAACCGAAACTGGTGAATATGAGTTCCCCGTTGAGGGCGGTGAACACAGTGTCGAGGTTTACACCTACAGTTCTGCCGAGGAATGGGATATCTCAATGGCCGACGGCAGCGAACTGCCCGCATGGCTCACTGTAGAAGCTCAGGACAAGATGGAAGACGGCGAATGGACCGGTGTTACCACTATGGTTGCTAATGCTGAGGCTCTTCCCGAGGGTACTGCTTATCGCGAGGCAGTCGTAAGACTCCACATCAATGGCAACAGCCTCGAGTACAAGTTCACTCAGGGTGAATACTCTCCCGTTGTTCCCGTTAAGGGTGACGTTGACAACAACGGTGAAGTAGATGTTACCGATGTTAACATCCTTCTCAACATCATCCTTGGTCTTGATGACGCTGCCAACTACAACGGCCGTGCCGATGTAACTGGTGAGGGCGATGTTGACGTAGCCGATGTAAATGCTGTCATCAACCTCATTCTCGGAAACTAAATCGATTAAATTCCCCAATATGGGCAGCCTCCTCGATTGAGGGGGCTGCTTTTTTTGTGATTATTTTGCGGGTGTGCACATTTATTGCTAACTTTACACGATTATTGATTACCTCTTAGTCACTGATAAACCTAAAATATAACTTATGAAGAAATTTCTGTTTACCGTTGCGCTTGGGATTTCCCTGTGTGCACAAGCCCAGTTGCTTAATGTGGGCAGTGTCACTCAGGTCGATATTCCCCAAAGCCTCTACAACAAGGTGGCTGCCATCAGTCCCGATGGTACCTATCTGCTCATCACCACCGACTATAACGCCGGTCTCACCCGTTATGATCTTGCAACCGGCGCTACCAGCGTTGTTACCGATGCTGCCGGTGCAGGTTACGACGTGAAGATTTCTCAGGATGGCAACACTGTTGTTTTTCGTGAGAACAGTTACACCGCTCAGCATCTTAAGATGACTGCCGTTAAGAGTAAGGACCTTGTGTCGGGTCGCGAGCAACAGCTCGTTGCACCCACACGCGAACTCCAGGCAATGGATGTACAGGGCCTCACTTCAACTACTGTTGTAAATGGCAGGTCAAATGTAAAGGCTTTGGTAGGAACACAGGTTGCGAAGCAGATGCCCATCCTCTCGATCGACAAACTGCACCTTATGCTCACTCAGGACGGCGTTACACGCGAGTTTTCACCGCTGGGCAGTGACCAACGCTACATTTGGCCGTCGGTTTCTCCCGATGGCACCAAGGCGTTGTTCTATGTCACCGGTAATGGCGCTTATGTGTGCAACCTCGACGGCAGTGGCCTTAAGGAACTTGGTCAGGTGCGTGCTCCGCGTTGGTATAGCAACAGTGTTATCGTGGGTATGAACGACCAGGACGATGGCCGTGTCTACACTTCGTCGAGCATCATCGCAGTCGACCTCAACGGAACTACACAAACGCTTACCGACGACAGCGTTATCGCAATGTTCCCCCTGCCCACAGCGGCTGGCGACAAGATTGCGTTCTCAACTCCCACAGGCGAGGCCTATATAATTAACATTAATAAATAATAATTGCAGTCATGAAAAAGATTCTTACTATCATCGCGGCTGCAATCATGGCAGCCGGAAGCATGCAGGCGCAGACAGCCTCTACATTCCGCATTTACCTGAACCCCGGTCATGGCTCGTTTACTTCTAACGACCGTCCGCTTAACACCATCTCTCACCCTAACACTACCAGTCTGACCGATACTTTGGGTTTCTATGAGGGACGCGGCACTCTGCCTCGCTCGCTCTATATCGGCCACACGCTGCAGCAGATGGGCGTGAAGGCAAGCAATATCGTCTTCTCTCGCACAAAGAACGGTCCTTGGCCCCAGGGTGCCGAGTCGAGTACTAAGTACAACCGCAACCTGAGCGAAATCTGCGAGGAGGTCGAGGCGGGTAGTTTCGATATGTTCGTGGCATCACACAGCGATGCTAATAACAACACGCTCGTTAATTATCCCACCTATCTGTATCGCGGCCAGGACTCTAAGGCCGAGGTGGCCGGTAGCCGTGAGATGGCTGTTGCCAATCATCCCTACCACCTTGCTACAGGCATCGAGAATTACTCTAGGACTGCGGCCTATGTAAAGGGTGACTGGGACTTCTATGGCAGTTACACAACCACAACTCGCAGCAACGGCAAGTCTTATACAGGCTATTTGGGTGTGCTCAAGCATGGTACTCCGGGCTACCTGCTCGAGGGTTTCTTCCACACCTATGCTCCTGCCCGTCACCGTGCCCTCAACTTTGACTACGACCGCGAGGAAGGCTTGCGTGAGGCTCGTGGTATCGGTGCTTACTTTGGATTCTCTAAGCTCACCACAGGTGCTATTCTGGGTACTGTAAAGGACGCCAATGAGCAGATTATTCACAACCTGTTCACCTATCGCGCCGACACCGACGACCAGTACAAGCCCCTTAACGGTGCGGTTGTCCAGTTGCTCCAGAATGGCACAGTGAAGGCAACTTATACCACCGATAACGAGTGGAACGGTATCTTCGCTTTCTTTGATGTTGCTCCCGGTACCTACCAACTCCTGGCTACGCTCGACGGATACAAGGAGATGACTCCCGTCACCATCACCGTCAAGGCCAACGAGAGTACATATTCTCGCCTCCACCTTGAGAATACAAGTTATGTGCCTATGGGCGACCCTGTTAAGGGTATATATGCTTATGGCCTCAACTTGGCCGAGGAGAACAGTAACTACACATTCTCTTTCAAGGCTAATACCGATGCCCGCGACGCTTACATCACATTCAGCGATGTGAACGGTGCCGAGGTGGGCAAGGTTCCTGTTCCCAACGTTAAGGAGGGTTCTAACACTGTGACTATCGCGGCTACCGATCTTCCCGGTGAGGTGGGCCAGATGCTCACTTGGGCCGTTACACTGCGTGGCGACACCATCAAGAACATCCAGCGTCTCAATAGTTTTGACAATTTCTCTTTCTCTCGTGCGTTCAACACCGTGGACAAGAATCCCGAGAGCGATTACTTCGGCAACCTGTATGTCACCGACCGTCCGTCTACCTATGTTTCGACCAACGGTCTGTATGCATATAGCCCCGAATGGACACGCATTAACTCTACCATTGTCAACAAGCGCGAGGACGGTAGTTACTTCCGCAGCAATTACCGCATCGGCATTGACCCCGAGGGCAAGGTTTATGTTCCCGACTGGGGCGATGCTTACTCGGGCGTCTTCGTTGCCGACCCGGCAAACCTTAACGCCGGATTCAAGACATTCTTCATGAATCCCGACGGCACATTCCTCACTCGCGCAAGCGACGGTCTCTTGTCTAATGCCAGCGGAGTGGCTGTGGCTGGTTCTTCTCCCTCGGTATATATCGCGGGCACTGGTGCCAACACCAAGATGTATGTATATAACGAGGATTTAGGCAATATCGTTAGCCGCTACGACATCGGTAATGCCGACGGCTCTCTCAAGACTTGCTGGAACCAGGCTCCTTCGTTCAACTATCCCATTGGCAGCCTTCAGGCCAATACCAATGGTAATGTGATTGCCGACGAGGAAGGAAACATCTGGGTTGCACAGACTCGCGCTGCAGGGCAGAACACTTCTACGGTTCCGTCGCTCATCTATGTGAGCAAGGACGGTACAGTGCTCTACAATTCGGGTACCGACAGCAGCATCAGTTCTTATCTCACAGGTTCGGGTGGCTCGGGCTTTGCAATCTCTAACGACGGTAAGACTCTCGTAATCAACGATGCAGGCGGTATTCTCCGATTCTTTGAGATTCAGTGGAACGGTACTAAGCCTTCGCTCGTTTACAAGACTCAGTATGGTGGTTGCGACTCTATCGATGGCAACAATTATATCTATGAGATGACATTCGATTATGGTGGCAACCTTGTGGCTTCGGGCGCTAAGGTGGGTATCTATTCAATGCCTACCGACGACAATGAGAACACCACTCCTGCACGCAAGGCTCTCACCGTGGTAAAGGCTGGCAAGCCTGCTGCGACTGGCGACGTGAACCTTGACGGTGATGTGGATGTTTCGGATATTAACATCGTGGTTGCTATCCTTCTCTCTAAAGCTCAGGCCGAGACTTACGAGGGACGCGCCGATGTTAACGGCGACGGTGATGTCGATATTTCTGATGTCAACGCCATCGTATCGATTATCCTTTCTAAGTAACTTTAGGGTAGGGGACCCGTTCCCCGGTTGATATTATCAAGGCATCCGCTCAAGTGTGTGCGGATGCCTTGCTTTGTGTAATAAAATGCCTCCTTATGGAACATTATGCACATTATTATAATGTTTAATGCGCTAAGTGTATTCATATTTGCGATATTTTTAGTAACTTTGCACCCGCAAAATAAAATAGTACAATGCAGAATATTAGAAACATTGCCATCATCGCTCACGTTGACCATGGCAAAACAACAATGGTAGACAAGATGCTCGCTGCAGGTAACCTGTTCCGCGACAATCAGAACATGGGTAATCAGATTCTCGACAGTAATGACCTGGAGAGAGAGCGCGGCATCACTATCCTTTCTAAAAACGTTTCAATCAACTACAACGGTTACAAGATTAACATCATCGATACTCCGGGCCATAGCGACTTCGGCGGTGAGGTTGAGCGCGTGCTCAACATGGCCGACGGTTGCCTCCTGCTCGTCGATGCGTTTGAGGGTCCCATGCCTCAAACTCGCTTCGTACTCAGCAAGGCTATTGAACTCGGTCTCAAGCCCATCGTTGTAATCAATAAGGTTGACAAGCCCAACTGCCGCCCCGATGAAGTTCAGGAGGCTGTGTTCGAGCTTATGTGCAATCTCGATGCAACCGAGGATCAGCTCGACTTCCCCACTGTGTTCGGCTCGGCTAAGGAAGGCTGGATGAGCGACGACTGGACTCAGCCCACCGACAATATCACTGCAGTGCTCGATGCTATCATTAAGTATATCCCCGCCCCCGAGATGATCGAGGGCGATGCTCAGATGCTCGTCACTTCTCTCGACTACAGCAGCTACGTAGGCCGTATCGCTGTGGGACGCGTTCATCGTGGTACTCTCACCGACGGTATGGAGGTTGCCCTTTGCAAGAAGGACGGCACTGTTTCGCGACAGAAGATTAAGGAACTCCGCACCTTCGAGGGTATGGGACAGAAGCATGTCGATAGCGTTTCAAGCGGCGATATCTGTGCTATTATCGGTATCGAAGGTTTTGAGATTGGCGACACTGTAGCTTGTTTCACCAATCCCGAGCCACTTCCCCGCATTGCCATCGACGAGCCCACAATGTCGATGCTCTTCACTATCAACGATTCTCCTTTCTTCGGCAAGGACGGTAAGTTTGTGACTTCTCGCCACATCTACGACCGCCTTCAGAAGGAACTTGATAAGAACCTTGCTCTCCGTGTTGAGCCTTCGCCCAACGAGGATGCTTGGCTTGTGTTTGGCCGCGGTGTGCTTCACCTCAGTGTGCTCATCGAGGAGATGCGCCGCGAGGGCTACGAACTCCAGGTAGGTCAGCCCCAGGTTATCATCAAGGAGATTGACGGCGTTAAGTGCGAACCCATCGAGGCTCTCACTATCAACGTTCCCGAGGAGTATTCAAGCAAGATGATTGATATGGTTACTCGCCGTAAAGGTGAGATGACTCTCATGGAGACTCAGAACGACCGCATCATGCTTGAGTTTAAGATTCCCTCTCGCGGTATCATCGGTCTTCGCACCAATGTTCTCACAGCAAGTGCCGGCGAGGCTATCATGGCTCACCGTTTCTTGTGCTATGAGCCCTGGAAGGGCGAGATTACCCGTCGCTCTAACGGTTCGCTCATCGCTATGGAAGGCGGCACAGCGTTTGCCTATGCCATCGACAAACTCCAAGACCGCGGCAAGTTCTTCATCTTCCCGCAGGACGAGGTTTATGGCGGCCAGGTAGTGGGCGAGCACAGCAAGGAGAAAGACCTCGTTATCAACGTTACTAAGTCTAAGAAACTCACCAATATGCGTGCAAGCGGTAACGACGAGAAGGTGCGCATCATTCCTCCCATCGTCTTCAGCCTTGAAGAGGCTCTAGAGTATATCAAGGCCGACGAGTACGTTGAGATTACTCCTAACCACATTCGCATGCGCAAGATTGTGCTTGACGAACTCGAACGCAAGCGCATCAACAAAGCCAACGGTCAGGAAGACTAATCGACAGTTATCATCCATCATATAGACGCCCGCAAGCATAAGTGCCAGTGGGCGTCTTTTTTTATTCGTTATACTGTTTTTATATCGCGAAAAATCATTAAATTTGTGCAAAACTTCATTATTATGACCGAGATAAAATTCACCAAAATGCATGGCTGCGGCAATGATTATAATTACATTGACGCCACAGATTCGTGCCCCGATAATTTACAACAACTTGCCGTTGCCATGAGTAACCGGCACACTGGCGTAGGTTCCGATGGTTTGGTTTTGGTAATGAAGAGCGAAGTGGCTGATTTTAGGATGCGTATGTTTAATGCCGACGGTAGCGAAGCGCAGATGTGCGGCAATGCTGCACGTTGTGTCGGCAAGTTTGTCTATGATAATAATCTCACCGATAAAACTACAATAACACTCGAAACTCTTGCGGGCGTAAAAACAATAGATTTACATCTCGCAAACGGCATTGTTGAGAGCGCAACTGTTGACATGGGATCACCCATACTCGATGCTCCGCTTATACCTGTTGCTTTGCCAGTGGGTAAGGTGATAAACCACCCCGTAATTACCGAAAGTGGAGTGATGCGCTTCACTGCGGTTTCCATGGGTAACCCTCATGCAGTGTTCTTTGTGAACGAAATAACCGACACGCTGGTAAACGTTACGGGCCGAGAACTTGAGGTTAACCCCATCTTCCCCGAAAAGGCCAACATTGAGTTTGCCCGTGTCATCAATGACCATGAAATAGAAATGCGAGTATGGGAACGCGGAAGCGGCGAAACAATGGCTTGCGGCACAGGGGCTTGCGCCACTGCCGTTGCTGCCCATCTCACAGGACTGGCATCCCGTGAAGTCACGATACACCTCCTTGGCGGCGACCTCCACATCAGGTGGGACAAGGATACCGACCGCGTCTACCTCACCGGCCCCGCCGTCACCACCTTCCACGCCACCTATCTCCTTCAGTAGCATAATCTGCTATTATCCCGTTTGATACAAGTTGGGGCAACTTTTTGGGCGTTTTTTATAGAAAAATAATGATAGTTTAACTTTGCTTTTTTAGATATATTGCTTATCTTTGCATTTGGAAACGTCGTTGTTTAGTGCAGTGGCGTCCCTAATGAAGAGTATTGAGCAATGAAACGACTTCTTGCACTGATGGCTGTTGTGCTCGCACTGGGTGCGGGCGTGAGCGCTGTTGCACAACAAATGCAGTGGCGCGAGGCTTCTCGTGAGGTGCAAGGGCGCAGTCTTGTCGATGCTCGTGCCACCGACGGCGTGGAGATTTATGGCTCTAACGGGGTCATTACAGTCCGCACCGCAAGGCGTGTTCAGGTGCGTGTGTTCACCATCTTGGGACAGAGTGTCTCGGTGGTAACCCTTAATCCCGGTACTTACGACCTCAAGGTGGGCTCTCGTGGCATTTACATTGTGAAAATCGGCAACCTCACGCAGAAGGTTGCGCTATAAATTTGTTAGAGTAGAGAATAATCATTTTTTTTAATTAACCAAAATTCTTAGAAGTATGAGTAACGCTGAAAACATAGATTGGGGTAGCCTGACCTTCGCCTACATGAAGACAGACTACAACGTACGTTGCACTTTCAAGGACGGGAAGTGGGGCGAGATAGAAGTGACTCAAGACGACCACATCAATATACATATGGCCGCTACATGCATCCAGTATGGCCAAGAGGCTTTTGAGGGCCAAAAGGCTTACAGAGGCCGTGACGGCAAGGTGCGTCTGTTCCGCATCCGTGAAAACGCGCGTCGTATCGCCAATAGCGCCCGTGGTATCATGATGGAGCCCATCCCCGAGGACCTGTTCGTGAAAATGGCCCACATGGTAATCAAACTTAACAAGCGTTTCATTCCACCATATGGTAGCGGCGCAGCATTCTACCTGCGCCCTTATGAGATTGGCATCACTCCCCGCGTGGGTGTGAATCCTGCCGATGAATACACGTTTGGCATCTTCGGCATGCCCGTAGGCCCCTATTTCAAGCGTGGCCTTGAGACTTGCAAGGTTGCTATCTATCGCGAGTACGACCGTGCCGCTGCACAGGGTACCGGCTGTTGGAAGGTGGGCGGTAACTATGCCGCTGGTATGCGTGCTACGCATCGTGCCAAGTCTAACGGATATGCTGCAGCCCTGTTTGTTGATCCCACCGAGCATAAATACCTTGACGAGTGTGGCCCTGCCAACTTCTATGCTGTTAAGGGTGACATATACATTACTCCCAAGAGTTCGTCTATTCTGCCCTCAATCACCAACATGAGTTTGCAACAGCTTGCTCGTGACATGGGTTATAAGGTTGAATGCCGTCCTATTGCGGTCGAAGAACTCGCCGAGTGCACCGAGGCTGCCGAGTGTGGAACTGCTGCAGTAACTGCTCCCATCGAGGAGATTTACGATCACGCCAACGACAAGACCTACCGCTTCGGCAACAAAGTGGGTCCTGTTACCCTGGCTCTCTACAATCGTCTGCGCGGCATCCAGTGCGGTGACCTCCCCGACGATTACGGTTGGACCGAGTTTATTGATGTCGACTGATGTGTCGATGATATCCACGATACTAAATAGGGGATGCTGTGTGTGCAGCATCCCCTCGTTATAACCTGTATGATTGATTACGACAATATAATAGAACGATTTTACACTCCCGGCAGCCCGCTGCACGAGGTGCTCACCGTGCACAGTCGTCAGGTGGCCGAACTCGCTGCTGTGATTTGCGACCGCCTTATTGCACAAGGCACTGCCGTCGACGCCGAGTTTGTCTATGAGGCGGCTATGCTTCACGATATAGGCATCGTCAAGGTCGATGCGCCGCGCATCTATTGCGAGGGTTGTGAGCTCTACATACGCCATGGCATCATGGGACGTGAAATGCTCGATGCGATAGGGCTTTACCGCCACGCCCTCGTGTGTGAGCGTCACACGGGAGCGGGCCTCACCGTTGCCGAAATCGAGGCGCAGTCCTTGCCGTTGCCTCACTGCGACCTCACTCCCAAGAGCCTTGAGGAGAAAATCGTGTGCTATGCCGATAAGTTCTTTAGCAAGACCCACCTTGGCGAGCCCGCTCGCAGCATGGATCGGGTGCGTCAGCAGATGGCTCGTTTCGGCGAGGATTCTCTTGCCCGTTTCAACGACATGGCTCTCTTGCTTGGCGAGGTTTAACCGCCTGTTTTCATCTCTTGTAACAAAGTTACAAGCCCATCTTACTTAAAAAACAATAAATATAGGCCGTCTTGTTCCATTTAGGCGGCCATAAATTTGCGGTAAACTACACTTTGCAGTAACTTTGTACGTTTAAACACCTATAGTGAATAAAAGTAGGCTTTACATATTGATGTCAATGGCACTGCTCGTAGTGGTCATGAACCTCACGGGCGGAGCTAAGGTTACGGCGCAAGATGCTGTGGCCCGCGACAGTGTAAGTCTCAATAACGATTCACTTGACTCTATTGGCATAGCCGATTCGATTAAGCCCGAGAAGCAGCGCTTCGTCATGAAACGTGTCGACCTCGACCATGTGGTTAATTTCTCGGCAAAGGACTCTATCGTGCTCTATGGCAAGAACCGCGCCCACATGTATGGCGGCAGCAAACTCCTTTATGGTGACATCGACTTGAGTGCAAGCCAGATTCAGATGGACATGGACAGCAGCCAGGTGCATGCTTTGGGTGTACTCGATAGCGTGGGAGAACTCACCGAGAAACCCGTGTTCAAGGATGCCAGCGGTGACTATGAGTCGCGCGAGATGAGTTACAACTTCAAGACCAAGCGCGGTTTCATCCAGGATGTGATTACCGAGCAGGGCGAGGGTTTCCTCACCGGTGGAGTTGCCAAGAAGATGGAGAACGACGAGTTCTACATGAAGAACGGCCGCTACACCACTTGTGACAACCACGACCACCCGCACTTCTATTTCCAACTCACCAAGGGTAAGGTGAAGCCTAAGAAGAATGTCGTTACCGGCCCGGTATACATGGTGCTCGAAGACCTGCCGTTGCCCATCGCACTTCCATTCGGCTATTTCCCGTTTACTGAGAAATACTCGAGCGGTATCCTTGTTCCTACATTCGGCGAGGACTACAACCGTGGCTTCTACCTGCGCAACGGTGGTTATTACATGGCACTCAACAAGCACATGGACCTTGCTCTCACCGGCGAAATCTATTCTCGCGGCTCTTGGGGCGTGGCTGCACAAAGCAACTATTCTAAGCGCTACAAGTTCAGCGGAAACTTCAGCATCAACTTCCTCACAACCATCAGCGGCGATAAGGGCGACCCCGATTATAACAAGATGCACAACTTCCAGGTGATGTGGAGCCACTCGCAGAATCCCAAGGCCAACCCTAACATGACATTCAGCGCAAGCGTCAACTTCGCCACAAGCGGATACGCCCGTAATAACCTGGACACATATTACTCGCAGCAGTTCACCGAGAACACCAAGAGCAGTACGGTCAACATGACCTACAAGTTGAGCTCTAAGTGGAGTCTCTCGACTACCGCCAGCATTTCGCAACGCACCGCCGACTCTACGCTGAGCGTGTCGTTCCCCAATGTTACCATCACAATGTCTCAGCTTGCTCCGTTCAAGCGCAAACGTGTAGTGGGAGAGGAACGTTGGTACGAGAAAATCAAGATTTCTTACTCGGGTCGTTTCCAGAACTCGCTTAATGCCAAGCAGGATGAGTTCTTCAAGAAGAGCTTTGTCAAGGACTGGCGCAATGGTATGAGCCACACTTTGCCTATTTCGGCTACTTTCAATGTGTTCAAGTATTTCAACGTGACGCCTAGTCTCACGATGAACGACCGTATGTACACGAATAAGATTCGGCGACAGTGGGACCCCAACAAGAGTGCCGAGGTGTGCGACACCACCTACAACTTCTATAATGTCTTTGACTTCAACTTCGGCGTATCGGTAAACACCAAGATTTACGGCTTCTTCAAGCCCATGAAGTTCCTGGGCAACAAGTTGCAGATGGTGCGCCATGTCATGACGCCTACTATTTCGTTCTCAGCTGCGCCCGACTTTGGCAGTCCCTTCTGGGGCTACTATGGCTCTTATGAGTACCCCGACGCCAAGGGCGTTATTCAGACCCAAAAGTACAGCTACTTCTCTCATGGTATGTTCGGTACGGCAGGTTCGGGCAAGAACGGAACGATAAGCTTTAGCATTGCCAATAACCTTGAGGCAAAGATTAAAAGCGACGTGGATAGTACCGGATACAAGAAGATTTCGCTCATTGAGAACCTGTCGCTCAGCCAGAGTTACAACATGGCAGCCGACTCGCTCAAGTGGAGTAACCTCAACACCAGCATATTGCTGCGCATTACCCGTGGCTTCAACCTTAATCTGAGTGCTACTTGGGATGTTTACAAGTATGGTCTCAACGAGTACGGTAACCCCGTACGCATCAATAAACTCCGTCTGTTTAATGGTGGTGGCTGGGGTCGCCTGTCAAGTACGGGTACTTCGTTCTCTTACACGATCAATAACCAGACGTTCAAGCGAAAGAACAAAAGCACAAGCAATAACAAGACTGCCGAGCGCAACCCGAAGCAGTCCGATGACAACGGCAAACCCGGAGAAGGCACGTCAAATGACGCTCCCGCCGACATCGTTCTCGACGGGGACGGATATGCCAAGTGGGAATGTCCGTGGAGCTTGAGTTTCAACTACTCGGTTAGTTATGGCTACGGTACGTTCAACTACGACAAGTTGGAGTACAACGGCAAGTTTACCCATTCGCTTAGCCTCAACGGCAATATATCGCCCACCAAGAACTGGAGTGCTTCGTTCTCGGCAAGCTTCGATGTCGAGCATCGCAAACTCTCTTACATGAACTGCTCAATATCGCGCAAGATGCACTGTTTCACTATGAGCGCAAGCTTTGTTCCTGTTGGCCCCTACAAGAGTTATAACTTCCACATTGCCGTCAACTCGTCTATCCTGCAGGATGTTAAGTACGACAAGCACTCAAGTTACAGCAATGGCGTAACTTGGTTCTAATCGCCATGAGATTTCTCCCCACAATAATTGCTGTTATTGTAGCCGCGGCACTTCATGCCGGCGGTCTTGATAATGTGCGTGAGGGTGACCTCGCTTTTGTCGTCAACCGTCAGGGCAATGCCATTACCAGTGTTACGCTGTCCATCGATTCTCTCCCCATCGACCATGTGGCTATCATGCACCGCATAGGAGGCGACAACGGGCCTCTATATGCCCTTGAGGCTATTCCCCGCGGTGGCGTGTGCCTTACTCCCGTCGATTCGTTCCTTGTGGCTAACGGTGGCTCTGGGAACATCGTGTTGGGTAGGGTAGAAGACTTTGACGTACAGCGCTCGGTGAGAAAGGCGCTGCAACTGGTTAACCGACCTTACGACTTCAACTATATGCCTGGCGACAGTGCTGTTTATTGCAGCGAACTGGTGCAAGGCACATACGTTGATACCGACGGTCGCCCCGTCTTTTCTACAATCCCTATGACATTTCGTGATGCAACGGGTAATATTCATCCTTACTGGGTTCAGCACTATTCATCGCAAGGGCTAACTGTACCCGAGGGGGTGCCCGGCACCAATCCCGGTCAGCTGTCCCGTTCACCACGAGTAACAATCATTTCTAAGTAATATTAGCCGTTCTGCCTTGGCACTACGGGTTTAGGAAAAAAACAAAGCGTCGCCACTCGATGAGTGACAACGCTTTTTGTTACGTTTCGTGTTCTGCTCAGCAGGATTACTTGCGGATACCAAGTTCCTTCTTAGCGATGAGTGCACGGTAGCGGTTGATGTCCTTGCGCATTAAGTAGTCAAGGAGACGACGACGCTTACCTACAAGCATCTTGAGTGAACGTTGAGTCGTATGATCCTTCTTGTTGACCTTCAAGTGCTCGGTCAAGTGTTGGATACGGTAAGAGAATAATGCAATCGGTGCCTCGGGAGAACCAGTATCAGTATTGCTCGCGCCGTAAGTTCCAAAGATCTCTTTCTTTTTCTCTGAATCTAAGTACATTAGTTTAAATATTATTTAATTTCGCAAAATTGCGGTGCAAAGTTACTAAAAACTTTTCATTCACGCAACTATCTTGCAGTAAAATGATTGACTTTTTTTATTGTCCCTGGATATTCTTGAAGTTTTTCCAGTTCTTGGCGTTTGAATATGCATCAACCGCTGCTGCGGGAACTATCAGCATTACCTTGTTGTTGCTCACCTTGTCCAGTTGGGCAGGAGTGCTGCTCATGCTTACGATGCGGCCAAGCTGTTTGTTCTTTTCGGCAACCTTCTTGCCTATGTGGGTAACGGTCGAAGGAATGATGAACTCTACCAGCTGGTTATCGCTGAATGCGTTGTCGCCCAGTGTCTGGAGGCCTTCGTTTAGGTTCAAACAGTTGAGAGCGCACTCGCGGAATGCGTTCTTGCCTATGCTCTTAAGGGTTGAAGGCATTGTGATTGTTGTGAGCGATTTGCACTTCTTGAATGTATACTCGCCTATGCTCTGGAGTCCGTTGCCCAGATTCACAAATGCAAGACTCTTGCAACCCTCAAACACACTCTTGCCCAGTGTGGTTACATTATCGGGAATAACAACCCTCTGCAGTGATTCACAGTCGTGGAATGCATTGGGATCTATTGCGCTTACTGTGTAAGGTATCTCAATTTTTACGAGTTGGTTGCAGTCCTGGAATGTGCTTTCGCATATTCGGCTCACGCCAACGGGAAGCTCGATACTTGTGATGCTTGAGTTGTAGAATGCGTATGAATAGATATTTGTGCAAGATGCGGGCAGATTGATGCTGCGAAGTCCACGGCAGTTGGCAAATGCACTGCTGCCTATATACTCAAGTGTAGCGGGCAACTCAACACCGGTTATGCCGCTGCAGTTGTTGCATGCATTGTTGCATATTACTTTCACGCCGTCGGGGACATAGAGCACACCCGGTCTCTTTGCAGGGTAACGGAGCAACTTGGTTACGTCGTAGTTATAGAGACCGCCTTCAACCACGGTGTAGTTGCGGTTGTCACGGTCAACGATGAACTCCTGGCACTTGCTCATGTAGCCCAGATTGTTGTTGCCTATCTTGGTATAGCGTGGAATGTAGATACTGCGCAGCTCTGTCTTGGCAAATGCGCCTTCGCCCAGGTAATCCAGGCGGTCGGGCAGGTATACGTCATACAGCTGTGTGCTCTCGAATGCGTAGTCGCCAATGCTGGAAACGCTCTCGGGGATGTACAGTTTGCGCAGGCGTGAACAACCCTGGAATGCACGGTGGCCCACAGTTCTCATGCCGTCGGGCAGATATATGTTCATCAGTTGATAGCAGTTGGCAAATGCGTCGTCGCCCAGTACATCGAGTCCGGCGGGCAATACTACATCCTCAAGGTTGCTGCAGTTGCGGAATGCTCCGCGGTCAATGGTGCGTACACGGTCGGGAAGCACGATAGAACGCAAATGACTGCAGTTGGCAAACATGCTGTTAGTCAGCACGTCGCGGTTTGACGATGTAAAGAATCCGCCGCCGTTGTTGATGCGGGCTTGCGACATGTCTATATCAATATAGTTGTCCACCTCCTTGCCGTCGTCGCCAAATACGCGGTTGCGGTCACACAACTTCTTGATGTATCGCAGGTCGCGGTCGTTGAGGTTGCCGCTCACGATAAGGAGTCTAACTTGCTTTTCTTTTTCGGGACCGAGTTCTTGTTCAAGGGTTCCGGCCTCACGTATGCGTAGGTCGGCAACATCGCCATAGCGCGAACGTTCGTAACGAGAGCGGTCGGTACGGTCACGTCGGGGAGCGCTCTTTCTGTCTTGGGCGGCAAGGCTACCCACTGCCAGCACTACAAGCATTATCAGTGCAATTGTTTTTTTCATATACACTTCGTTTAATATAGTTTATGTTGGAATTGTTTCTTAAATATTAGACACATTATATATAGTGGGGTTTAATACATATATATAATGTGCCTTATGGGTTTGATTACATGTCGGGGAACTTGAGTGCCGCGACTTCCATCATGCGGGTCACATCGAAGTAGAAGCCTTGCGTGGACTTGCCCTCCTTGGGTTGGACTTTTATATACTCGATACCGTTGCCCAGATCCTCGTGGTCAACCGCGACATATCCCAGGAAGTTGATGATGTTATACTCGTGCTCGGGAGTGATTACTACCCAGGGTTCTTCTTTTGTTCCCTTGCCGCTCGACAGGATTGTTGCGATGAGGCGGTCGAGGCGGAATTGCCTTACTGCGGCGCGGTTATATTTCTTCTTCTCCTTGAGCGCAAAGATGAAAAACTTCATCTGATTCATGTCGAAGAGGTTGTCTTTAAGTGACAACTGCGCGTATTTTTCAATACTGTCGCACTCGGCGCGTGTGTGCGGCTCCTTGTAGTACAATGTCTCGACCACGTTGCTGTAAACCGATTCGCGGAAGGGGTTATAGTCTTCCTGGAATGTCTGGCCGTAGTAGAAATTGCGGTAATCCTCAAGTGTCATCACTGTGTCGTTGCTTAGGAACGAGCGCAGCAGTTTGGGGTAATAATACTTGTTATCGGGGTTTTCGGTGACCTCTTTCACGTGGGCAAAGTCAACCTTCTTGGTGACAAGTTTGCTGTTTTGGGCCAGCGAGGCTATCGAGGCCGTTGCCGTGATAGCGGCGATAAGTACTAAAAGAATTTTCTTCATATAATGTTTTTTCAATTGTCAAATATAAAACCTTCTATTGCAATGCCTGTAATTGCCACTGCTACGATTGCGGGCAGGCACTTTGCGCTGAAGTAGCGCCAGTAATCGCCGGTTGTAGGTTTGAGCCAACTGCCGTCGGGGGTGCGGCTATACATGTACTGTCCGGCCATAGAGCCCAGCACCACGCCCAATACCATGACGCGCGCACCCACTATGATGCCGAGCAATGCCCCGGCAATGGCTCCCAGGCCTATGTACAGGTTGCTTGAGCGCTTTCCGTCGGGTTCGCCGCTGGGCGACATGTATTGCAAGCCGGTAACGAGCAGTGTCGCCACGCCCCAGAACAAGAATGTGCGCGTGGGTACAGCGATGTAATAGCTCAGGTGCAGTAGCACAAGTCCGGCAAAGGCTGGAATACACGCCACAAAGCGTGGGCGCAGCACCAGGGCAAGTGCGGCTGCAAGGCATGAAATGCCCATGACGAGCAGTAGGTATTGTAGTATCATATACTATATATAACACGCTTTGGCGTGCGTTTATTATAACCGTGTGGGCTATTTAGGATTATTTAATAAGTTTGCGCAACTCATTCCCCTGCATTTGTCTCCTCTTCTTTGGGTGCAATGGGTTTCACATCATCGGGGTAGGAGATGCGATGGTGGTAGAATGTCTTGAGGCGTTCCACAAACACTCCCTTTACAAGTTCTACCTGGTTGAAACTGATGGGCGCTTCCTTGAGTTGGCCGCTTGAAATCTGGCTCTCGACAATCTTTTCGACGAGTGATGCAATCGACTTCTCGCTGTAATCCTTAAGGCTGCGTGTTGCTGCCTCACAGGCATCGGCCATCATCAGTATGGCTGCTTCCTTGGTTTGAGGACGCGGACCGGGATACGAGTAGGGGGTTGGATCTACCTCTTTATCACCGGCAGCCTTGCATGCCTGGCTGTAGAAGAAGCGGGTTACACTTGTGCCGTGATGCTGGGCGATAAGATCCTTGATAACCTGTGGCAGACTGTTTTTCTCGGCAATGAGCAGTCCGTCGGTGACATGTTTCACAACGATGTGAGCGCTCTGCTCGGGGGCAAGTGCGTCGTGTGGATTCACGCCGCTCTGGTTCTCGGTGAAGAACGCTGGATTCTCGGTCTTGCCTATGTCGTGGTAAAGCGCGCCCACACGGGCCAGTTGCTGGCTTGCTCCCACCTTGATGGCAGCCTCCTCGGCAATGTTGGCAACTTGCAGCGAGTGCTGGAAGGTTCCGGGACAACGCTCCGAGAGTTTTCGCAACACGGGACTGTTGATGTCGCTCAACTCCACAAGCGTAACGATAGAAGTGAAACCGAACAGCTTCTCAACAAGGAAGATGCCGAAGTAAGCAAATGACAATGCAATGCAGTTGGCACCGAAGATGGTGAACATACGCCACTCAATCTTCATGAGGTCGGCGCCTTGTGCCCACTCAATCGCTACGTATGTAAAGCTGTAGCACAAGAAGATGAGGAATGCACATGTCACGAGCTGCGAACGGCGCATGAGCTCTTGTATCGACGCAATAGCGATACAACCTGCAAGGAACTGCATGATGATGAACTGTGCCTGCTCGTTTGCTACCAGTGATGTAATGAGCACAACCACGATGTGGGTGAAGAATGCAATGCGCACGTCAAAGAACGAACGTATGATGATGGGCACCATCGCAAACGGGATGAGATACAATATAGGCAGACTGGTCTGGATTGAAACCAGCATGAACACACCCACGATGAAGATGGTCATGAACGCGATAAGGAATATCATGCTGCGCATGCTTGAGTAAACACGGTAACGCATAGATGTGAGGAAGTACCAGTACATCATCAGCATGATTGCCACCAGCAGGATTTTACCCAACAGCAGCATGTGTTCGTCGGTCTTGGTTTTTTCTTGCTCTTCTTCGAGTCGCTTGGTCATATACTTGATAGCGGCATCTTGATGGGCATCAACCACGTTACCGTAGTACACGATTGCCTGGCCGGTCTGGAGTACATTTGTGGGCATGAGTGCCTTGCTTAGCGCGTCCTCCATGAGTTTTTCGTTTTCCTCGTTGTCGGGGACTACGTTTGCGTTGATGTAGTCTTGGATGTTCACGCTATTCATCAGGTTATGGGCTTCCACGCCATAAACCGAGTCGAGGGCTTGGTAAACCTGTTTCTCACTACGCATCTTGTCGGTTTTGACGATATTCGCCACACCGTTGTCTGCAAGTATACGCACTACCTTGAGTCGTTTGTTCTTTATCAGATCGCCCGAAGCATTGTCCACGATGCCGTTGGCATAGGCTTGTGTTACGTCGGCAACAAGGCGCTGTCTCACATGGGCGGGCACTTCGCTGTGTTCGGCCACAGCCTTCGAGAGCAATGCCACGTCGGCATTGGCTGCTTCTTCGTCTTGGCGGTATATCTTCACGAAGTTTGCCTCTACGCTGTCGGTGATACGCTTCTGCTCGGCTTCGCTGTATTCTATGGGAATATCAAAGGGTGCCGTGAGAGTGGGGTAGAGCCACGGTTTGTCCACCGAGTATACATACTGTGCCACCTTGCTCTGTTTGGGTAGGGCAAGTGAAATTAGCGTTGTGGCTGCCACAAGCATGAGTATAACGAAGAGGTTATGCTTGCTGTGGGCGGTCGACTTTTGGATGTTGTAATCTGTCATGTTTAGACAATTTAGCTTATGCGTACTGCAGCCGTTACACCCTTGACGTTCTTGAGGCGCTTGCACAGGTTTGTTACTACGCTTGCGTCTTCAATGAGCACATCGAGCTTGCAGTTGAATAGTCCGCTGCTTGCCTGGATGTTTAGGTTGCGCATGTTGATTGACATGTTGGTTGAGATGATATAGATGATTTCCTGCAGGATGCCCATGCGGTCGATACCCTCTACATGGATGCTGGCAAGGAACTTCTCGCTGGTGACTTCCCAGTGGGTCTGTACCAGGCGGCCGCCAAAGCTGCTCTTCAGTTTCATTGCGGTGGGGCAGGTGAGTTTGTGCACGATGACCTCGTTGTCGTCGTTTACATAGCCCACTACGTCGTCACCGGGAATGGGGTGGCAGCACTTGGCTATCTTGTAGTTGCTCACGCCGTTCTCGGTCTTGAGCGTGTACACTTCCTTGGTGTTAATCTTCTCCTTGGTCTCGCTTTCTTGCTCGTCTTCTTTGTCTCGAGACGCAAACGGGTTGCGAAGCAACTTGGAGAAAATGCCTGTGGATTGCTGGCGTTTGTCTTTTTTGAGCAATTGTGGGCTCAGTGCAATCTCGTCATTTCCTATCATGAAGAAGAGTTCGTCCTTGTTCTGTGCACGTTCGTTGTTGATGATGCGCATCACCACGTCGTTGGTCAGTTCAAGGCCGTTGTCGGCAAGCATTACCTCAAGGCGTTTCTTGCCGCGCTCAATGATAGTGCGGCGGTCGTGGCGCAATGCGGCACGCAGGCGTGTCTTGCCCTTGGCTGTGACCAAGAAACTTTCCCACGATGGCTGTGGCTGCTGCGACTGCGAGGTAAGTATCTCTACCTGGTCGCCGCTTGCAAGTTTGTGCGACAGTGGCACGAGTTTGTGGTTTACCTTGCCTGCTATGCAGTGGGTTCCTATCTGGCTGTGAAGCGTGAACGCCATGTCGAGCACCGATGCGTCCTTGGGTAGTGTGATGAGTTCGCCCTTGGGGGTAAACACCACTATCTCGCTTGCAAAGAGGTTGAGTTTTATGGTGTCGAGGAAGTCGAGGGCATTGGGCTCGGGGTTTTTGAGGATATCCTCAATGGTCTGCAGCCACACTGCGAGTTCGCTTTCTTCCTCGCCTTCGCCTATCTTGTACTTCCAGTGTGCCGCAAATCCTCGCTCGGCGATGTCGTCCATGCGTCGGCTGCGTATCTGCACCTCCACCCACTTTCCGTCGGGACCCATCACGGTGATATGGAGGGCGCGGTAGCCGTTGGCCTTGGGCGTGCTTATCCAGTCGCGCACACGGTCGGGGTGCAAGCGGTACAGGTCGGTGATTTCGCTGTAGATGTTCCAGCAGATGCGTTTCTCGTCGCTCTCGTTGTCGCACTCAAAGACGATGCGAGCGGCATACAGGTCATATACTTCCTCGAAGGGTATGTGCTTGGTTTCCATCTTCTTCCAGATGGAGTAGCACGACTTGACGCGGGCACGGAACTCATATTTCAGTCCGAGTTCGTCAAGATGTTCGCGTATGGGTTGCGAGAAGCGGGCAAAGAGTTCGTTACGGCTTTTCTCGCTGGTTGCGATTTGCTGGAGAATGGTGGCATATACCTCGGGGTGCTCATATTTGAAACTCAGGTCCTCGAGTTCGGTCTTGATGGCAAAGAGTCCCAGGCGATGGGCAAGGGGAGCATAGATGTAGAGCGTTTCGCCGGCAATCTTGTATTGCTTCTGGGGTGGCATGGATGCCAGCGTGCGCATGTTGTGCAGGC
>DCGA01000125.1:24639-25335 GCA_002314465.1 bacterium UBA1790
TATCGTCGCTCATGGTGAGCAGCAGTTTCCTGAAGTTCTCGGCTTGGGCACTCGCGTGATCGCCGAAGATACCGCCCGAAATCTTGGTGAGGCCTTCCACTATGGTGGCTATCTTCTTGCCAAACTGTGACTCGATGTCCTCAACGGTGTATTCGGTGTCTTCGACCACGTCATGAAGGAGTGCCGCGCATATCGAGGTCGAACCAAGGCCTATTTCCTGGCTTACTATCGTTGCCACTGCAATGGGGTGCATGATGTAGGGCTCGCCCGAACGGCGGCGGATGCCCGCGTGGGCCGAACATGCAAACTTAAACGCCTTGGCAATAATGTCCACTTTCTTGCGGTGGTTGCTTGCCAAGTATCCGTCTAACAGCGACTTGTATGCGTCATCGATTATCTTCTCTTCTTGAAGAGACAATGTGTTGCTCTCTGCCATATTCTTTGCCTGTTGGAATAAATTCCACAATTTTCTTCTATTAAAAAGCAAAATTACTAAAAAAAGACCAAAAAAAGGCATTTTACACCTAAAATAAAAAGAAAAATATAATTTGCCCGTTTTTCTGCGGGCAGTAATTGTGCCTTGGAGTAACCATGTTGTTTTAAATTGTTCGGGTTTTATTTTGTGGTGTGGCGCTTTTGGAGTACCTTTGCATCACGGTAAATAATCTATCGATGAAACAAAACTACGACTTCGAC
>DCGA01000094.1:0-526 GCA_002314465.1 bacterium UBA1790
CCGTAACCTATCGAGAACAGGATTACGTCATGTTCATCGCCCTGTACATTCTCAAGGTTCTTCACGAAGATGGGCTCATACATTGCGTCGGCGGCTTCGCGCAGCGAGTGGTCTTTGTCGAGCCGGTCTTGCAGAATGTCCTCGATGAGAGACTGTTGTACAACGCTGAAGGCTATCACGCCTATGCTCATCTTGTGCTGCTCGGCATCTTTGAGCCTGCGAACAATCTCGTCAACTATAGCATCGGCTTCGGCCTTGTTGCTTCGGCGCCCGCCCTTGTCGTAATATCCGCTTACGGGAATGTAGCCCACCTTGGTGTGCTGGTCGTCGACCGACGGGAATGTGATGAGCTGGCCGTCGTAGTATTCGTTGTTGGAGAATGCAATGAGGCTCTCGTGGCGTGAGCGGTAGTGCCAGTTGAGTTGCAGCGACGGTATCTCAAGGGTGCGGCAGTCCTCAAGGATGCTCTCCATGTCGTCGATATAGGCCTCGTCCTCGTCGACATTTGTCGATGTGAAGAAACTTG
>DCGA01000094.1:572-3801 GCA_002314465.1 bacterium UBA1790
GGGCTATTGCGCCCACGGCCTCGCTTGTTGGCATCTGCGAGGCTTCGTCAAATACCACGAGGTCAAATTTTTCGGCAGCCAGGTCAAGGTACTGGGCCACGCTCATGGGGCTCATGAGCATGCATGGGCACAGGCGTGGCAGCAGTGTGCCTATCTGGTCAAAGAGGTCGCGCATCGACACTCCGCGACCGCCGTTGCTCACGTTGCGGTTGAGCAGACCTATCTCGCTGCTGTTGTCTATGCTGTCGGTCACGCGTGGCACTCTTGCCGCCAGGCGTGCATATAATTCCTTCTGTGTGAGGGCTTGGTATTCCTCGGTGAGTTGCTTGTAAGACTTGACGCGCTCGTCAAATATCATGCCCTCGAATGTGGCAAGCAGTTGTGTGCGGCTCGACTTGTCCTGTGCCTTTTTCATGAACATGGCCTTGAAGAACGAGTCGCGCATCCCCGAAGCCGAGAACGGGCGGTTCTCAATGGCTGTGACCACACAACCCATACCAGCGGCAATGAGTTCGTTGCGGTAGTTGCACCAGTGGTGCCAGTCGCGCATGTGCGATGTGTGCTGTGCCCAGCGGTTGAGGTCTTGCACCTTGCTCTGCAAGAGCGATGCGTCGGGAACCACATCGGCAGGGATTGCCAAACCGAAGTAGTGCTGCATGATGCCGCGCAGTTGCTCTATCTGCTTGTGCTTCTCGCTGTAGGTGAGCAGGTTGCCTGTAAGTGCATCAATGCTGGCATCGGTTGCATAGGGGTTATACTGGCGCATGCGTTTCACAAATGCTCTCTTGGCAAAGAAACGCGGGATGAACCACTTGGTCTTGGCTGCACGCCACGAGTCGTAAATCTCGCGTGCGTCTTCGCCGAGGATTGCGGGGTTGTTGTCGCGCAATATCGCTTCGTACAGTGTCTTTGCCATGCCCAGGGTGTCTCTTTGCGAGTTGCATTGCTGGATATACTGTGCGGCGGCAGTCATCTGCGATGTCACGCCGTTAGTATCCATGAGCATGCTTGCATCCACGTTGAGGCCGTTGAGGGGGTGCTGTGAAGGCTGGCCCACGAGTCGGAGCACTGTGTCGAGTTTGCCCAGTATGTCTTCGAGCGCTTTCACGCCTCCGCCGGCAAGTGTTGCGTCAAGGGTTGCGTTGCCGGTGTATTCGGCCAGCGGTTGTGCATCTATTGTTTCGTAGCGCACGATGCAGTCGTAGAGCGACAGTCCGTCGTTGTTGTCGACGGTGTGCAGCGCCTGCATGTATTCAATGAGGTTCTTGCGCTCGGCAAATATCCTGTCGGCGGTTTCCTTGTAGTCCTCGGGCGACTTGATGTGGGCAACGTGCAGAGCCTTGTCGAGTTGTTGCAGCACATGGCGCTTTGAGGCTTTGTTGGAGTGCAGTTCGAGGCAGAACGGGTCAAGTCCTATCTTGGCAAGACGGCTTTGTACCACGCTCAGCGCTGCCATTTTCTCGGCAACGAAGAGCACTCGCTTGCCCTGGTACAGTGCATTGGCTATGAGGTTGGTAATCGTTTGCGACTTTCCTGTTCCCGGAGGTCCGTAAAGCACAAACGAGTGTCCCTTGCCGCCCTCGATGATGGCGGCCATCTGCGACGAGTCGACGGGAACGGGCAGTGCCACTTGGGTGGGGTCGGTGCTGCTGTCTATGTCCTTGAGGTTGCTCACGGTGGGCTCGGGGGTGAATGTAAGGCGGTTGGCGACAAGACTTTCCACGATTTTGTTTTCAAGCAGTTTGTCGCGGTTGTTGTGCACGTCATTCCACATGAGGAACTTGCTGAACGAGAATATGCCCAGCAGACACTCTTCCTCCACATCCCAACGCTTCTGCTCCTTGATGGCATCGCGCACGGCGGCTATGATAAGGTTCACGTCCACGCCGTGGTCGTCCTTGGGCAGCGGGTTGAGGCCAGTGATGTTGATATCGTAGTTTTGGCGCAGGAACTCCATGAGGGTGATGTTGAGCACGATGTCTTCCTCACGGGTGCGAATGTAATAACGGCCTTTCTTGTACACCATCTCCACCGGCAGAAGCATGAGCGGAGCAAATCGGGGTGTTTCGCTTTGCGGAGTTTCATACCAGCGCATCGCACCTATGGATAGGAACAGCGAGTTGGCACCTGTCTCTTCTATGGCATTGCGGGCGGCACGGTAGATGTTCTTGAATACATCTTGAGTTTCTTTGTCGCTCAGGTAGGTGTGAAGGCGGTGGCTCTCTATGTCGTTGCTGATGAGCGGGCGCAGTTCCTCCAGTTGCTTGCTGCGGGTGAGAACCTTGGTTTCTATCGTGGGGCATGTCTCGGGCTTCTGCATCAGGCAGTATTCCTCGCCGTCTTGCAGATGGTCCTCGATGCGGCCTATGTCGAACGAGATAAACTGCACGGCACGCTTGCGCAGATACAGGTTGAGCAAGGTGTTGCGCAGTGAGAAGTCGAGCAGTTTACGCTCCCAGATGTCAAACTTTGTGAGTTCCCTGTTTGACTCGCGCAGTTGTGTTAAGTCATACCTGTCGTGGCGAGCCTCCTGAATGTTATGTTCTACCGATGGGGCGGTTGTGGTGTCCACGACCCACTTGCCGTTGCTCTCAATGCGCGATGGCATGGGACGGAAGTGCTCCAGGCGGCAACTCTTTACGTCTAAGAGAGCTTGGAATGTATTGTGATAAGATATCCTCTGTGTGGCAATCTCTATTGCGCGGTCAAAGGAATCGGTGCCATTGGCGCATGTGCTTTCAAACACTATCATCTCGTCGATGCCCTGTGAGCATTGCTTCTCGAGCCATGCTGCATCGTCGCACATACTGAAGGGATAATTGTCGGGGACAAGCCACACGGCATTGAATGCGTGACCATTAACAAACACGATGCCGCTGTTGATGCCCACCGCTTCGAGTGCCGAACAGAAGAGTACCGACATTTCAAGGCAGTTGGCGAGATGGCTCGACATAACCGTTTCGGGCATCCACACTCGCTGGCCTTTCTCCTCGAAACTTGCCGCCAGTTCACGGTACACGATGCCGCTTTGCTGCACGGCCTCGTATATTGCCGCTGCCTGGATGTGTACATCGTAGCAGTTCCCGGTTTGGTAAGCGGTGAAGGTTGTTGAGCCGTTTACCTGTAAGAGTATTTCCGATGCCTTCAGAAGGATAGCGCTCACTGCCGGGTGGTTGGGGGTGATAAACGAAGCGATGGTTTGGGGGTGTTCGGTAAGTCCCAAACCATC
>DCGA01000188.1:0-382 GCA_002314465.1 bacterium UBA1790
CACCAAGGTCGAATACAGCAATCTTACGGTCGTTGGCATCCTTGTCGAGACCATAAGCCAGAGCGGCTGCTGTGGGCTCGTTCACGATGCGCTGTACCTTAAGGCCTGCGATTTCGCCGGCTTCCTTGGTTGCCTTACGCTGAGCGTCGTTGAAGTATGCGGGAACTGTGATGACAGCTTCGTCTACTGTAGTGCCGAGATAGTCTTCGGCAGTCTTTTTCATCTTCTGGAGCACCATTGCCGAAATCTCCTGGGGAGTATACTGGCGGCCACCGATTTCTACGCGGGGCTGGTTGCTGCCGTTGTTGATAACCTTATAGGGCATGCGCTCTACATCCTTGGTAACGTGGTCGAAAGTCTCGCCCATGAAACGCTTGATAGA
>DCGA01000188.1:420-2892 GCA_002314465.1 bacterium UBA1790
GAAACGCTTGATAGAGAATACTGTGCCTGTGGGGTTCATGATTGCCTGGCGCTTAGCGGGGTCGCCCACGATGCGCTCGCCATTGTCTTTGAATGCTACAACCGAAGGGGTTGTGTTGCGTCCTTCACTGTTAGGAATTACCACGGGGTTCTTACCCTCGAGTACTGAAACACACGAGTTGGTGGTTCCAAGGTCAATACCAATAATTTTTCCCATAATAAATTTATGTATTTTTTTGTTTTGTTTTTTATTTCGTGTTTTAAGTTATTAGCCATGATGCTGCACGGCTTTCATATGTTATAACTGCAAATGCCGTGCCAACGGGAAGTGAGCATCAGAGACTGACACCGCCACTGACACTATGTCATAATGCATGGAACGGTAAAATAAGGCAAACTTTGCATAGATTAGGCAGATAGCGTCACTAAGCCTGTGTCACACGTGGCATGGTGCCCTAAAGCCGTTTCCAATTATAGGGGAATATGTGCTTTTTTTACAAAGTTTTTGTCCAAAAACAACGCTCGTTACGGCAAAAATTTGTAAATTTGCACATTAAATAAAAAAAGAACATTATTAACTAATTTATTTTATAAACAAACAAAATTATGCAAATTTCACACATTGAACACGTGGGTATAGCTGTAACCAGCTTGGAAGAGGCTATTCCTTTCTACGAGAACTTACTGGGTTTCAAATGCTTCGCAGTTGAAGAGGTTGCTGATCAGCACGTAAAGACCGCTTTCTTCAAGGTAGGTCAGACTAAGCTTGAGCTTCTTGAGGCTACAAGCCCCGACAGCGCTATCGCTAAGTTCATCGAGAAGAACGGTGGCCGTGGTGGTATCCAGCACATCGCTTTCGCAGTTGAGGATGGCGTTGCCAACGCACTCGCTGAGGTACAGGAGAAGGGCGGTCGCGTAGTTGACCAGGCTCCCCGCAAGGGCGCTGAAGGCCTCAACATCGCATTCCTTCACCCCAAGACAACTTGTGGCACACTGGTAGAACTTTGTGAGGATCCCAACAAGTAATTTCAATTCTAAAAACAAAATACATCATTACTAAAAAATGAGTACTCAAGTAGAAAAAATACAAGAGCTTATTGCCAAGCGTGAGAAAGCACGCATGGGCGGTGGCGAAAAGGCTATTGAGAAGCAGCACGCAAAGGGCAAATTCACTGCCCGCGAGCGTATCGCTATGCTCCTCGACGAAGGTAGCTTCGAAGAAATGGACATGTTCGTAGAGCATCGTTGCACCAACTTCGGCATGGAGAAGAAGCATTATCTGGGCGATGGCGTTGTAACCGGTTCGGGTACAATCTGCGGTCGCTTGGTTTTTGTTTTCGCTCAGGACTTCACTGTAAGCGCAGGTTCGCTGTCAGAGATGCTCGCTGCCAAGATTTGCAAGGTCATGGACATGGCTATGAAGGTGGGCGCTCCCGTTATCGGTCTTAACGACTCGGGTGGTGCACGTCTCCAGGAGGGTATCAACGCGCTCGCAGGTTACGCTGAGATTTTCCAGCGCAACATCATGGCATCGGGTGTTGTTCCCCAGATTTCGGCTATCATGGGCCCGTGTGCAGGTGGTGCAGTATACTCTCCCGCCCTCACCGACTTCACCCTGATGTGCGAGAACACTTCTTACATGTTCCTCACTGGTCCCGGCCCGGTTAAGGCTGTGCTCGGCGAGGTTGTTACCCAGGAGCAACTGGGTGGTGCATCGGTTCACGCTACCAAGAGTGGTGTTACCCACTTCACCGCATCTAACGAGGAAGAGGCAATCGCCCTCATCAAGAAGCTCTTCAGCTACATTCCCCAGAACAATCTGGAGAAGACTCCCCTCCAGGAGTGCAACGACCCCATCGACCGCAAGGAAGATTTCCTCAACGAAATCATTCCCGAGAACCCCAACATGCCTTATGACATGTATCAGGTTATCGCAGGCATCGTCGACAACGGTGAGTTCCTCGAGGTACAGCCCAGCTATGCCAAGAACCTCATCATCGGCTTCGCTCGTTTCAACGGCCAGTCGGTAGGTATCGTGGCTAACCAGCCCAAGCAGCTCGCAGGTGTGCTCGACAGCAACTCTTCGCGCAAGGGTGCTCGCTTCGTACGTTTCTGCGACGCATTCAATATCCCCATCGTTACCCTCGTTGATGTTCCCGGATTCCTTCCCGGTACTGCTCAGGAGTACAACGCAGTTATCCTCCACGGTGCTAAGCTGCTCTACGCTTACGGCGAGGCTACAGTGCCCAAAGTAACCGTTACCCTGCGCAAGAGCTACGGTGGCAGCCACATCGTTATGAGCTGTAAGCAGCTCCGCGGCGACCTCAACTACGCTTGGCCCTCAGCCGAGATCGCGGTTATGGGTGCAAGCGGTGCCGCTTCGGTACTCTATGCTAAGGACGCTAAGGCTCTTAAGGAAGAAGGCAAGGTTGAGGAAGCTAAGGCATTCATCAAGGAGAAGGAAGACGAGTAC
>DCGA01000043.1 GCA_002314465.1 bacterium UBA1790
CGACTGTGAGGCAGTTAAAATAGTCGTCGATGAAAATGAGCACTCCCAGCAACAACGTTGCCACCTGTGCCCCCACAGCCGACTTCACGTGCTTAGCCGCCCACTTACCGAATGCAGCCGAGCCACCAGCCTTGTTCATGAGTGCGACAAGCGTACCCAGAATAACCAAAAACACGAGTATGCCCACGTTCCAGTTGTCGCTGAGGCAATGTATCAAGCCGTATGATTGGGCCTCGTCGCCCGTTCCTACAGTATCGTTGAACAGGTGAGCAATAAAGCCGTCAACGCCCGACCCTACCGATGCACTATAGAATATCGCACCCAGCACGATGCCCACAAACAAAGAAGAATACACTTCCTTGGTGAGCAAAGCCAGTACAATCGCCACCAGCGGCGGTACAAGCGACCAATATGTTCCAATGAATTCCATTTGTCTATTTCCTTCCTGATTGAAGCGCAAAGGTAACACTTTTTTAAGACATACGGTGCAAAGTTTGCCAATTAGATACTCTCCGCAAGCGCTAGACCCTTCATATAGCCCCCAAACGGCGGCCATTATCTAACTTTTTAACTAAAAATCACAGAGAACGTGATGGCGGGTTGCGGGGAATGTTGTAAATTTGCATTATACTATGGCTATGCGTAGATTCATATTGACAGGAATGTGCGCCGTTGCGCTTTGCGTGATGGCCCAGGAGAACGTGACCACTCCCATCAAACCCGGGACCCAGCCCTCCACGCCTCCCACTCTGCAACCGTCTACGCCCACATGGTCTACGCCGTCGGTGACTCCGGGATACACCAAGCCCGAGACTCCCACGCTCGACCTTACACCGAAAGACCTTGCCGACAGCATCGCCGCCTTCAATGCCGAGAGTTCATCGGGATATACCCAGCCCAGCGACTCTAAGTACAACTTTGAGATGGACCCCTACAGCCGCAACTACTCGCGCAGCGGAGTGATGATGACCAAGTGGGGAGGATATCTGGCCGGGGGCAGCAGTTTCAGCGCCATGCCCGCCCTGGGCAATATAGGCAAAGCGTCACTGCAATGGGTGCAGCCACTGGGCGAGCGTCTCACCGTGAGTGTGGGCGCAAGCGGCACCAAGTATCACTTTGACAACCAGGCTTGGAACGACTACAGCGTGTTTGCAAGCGCAAGATACCGTCTGAGCGACCACTTTGCCCTCAAGGCATGGGGCAGTTACTACTTCAATCCGCTGTACCACAGCATGGGAGCAATGCCCTATATCGGTTCGAGCAACTACGGAGCCTCACTCGACATGAAGATGAACGAAACCCTCGGGCTCGAACTGGGAGCGCAACGCTACTATGACCCGTTGAGCGGACGTTGGATTACCGTTCCGGTGATAGCCCCGTCAATAAATATCCTCGGAGCGCCCATCTCGATTGACCTAGGCGGACTGGTAAAGAACTGGCTTGACAAGTCGAATAGAGACAACCGATTCAACCAAGCCATCGACCCGATGAGCCCCGTCGACGTAAAGGTTGCCGCCCCCGCGGGATTCAATCCGCACAGTCCGGTGCGCATCCCCGATGCATTAAGACGATAATAAACATTGAAACAAAGATATGATTGAAACAAGACAAAACCTCGAAGCACTGCGCGATGCTATGCGCCGCGTAAACGTAGATGCCGTGATTGTTCCCGGCACCGACCCTCACCAGAGTGAATATGTGAGCGACCACTGGAAATTCCGCGACTGGCTCACAGGCTTCACCGGCAGCAACGGAACCGCCGTTGTAACCCTTGACCAAGCTGGTCTGTGGACCGACTCACGCTATTTCCTCCAGGCCGGACAGCAACTTGAGGACAGCGGCTTCGAACTGGTGCGCGAGGGAATTCCCGGCGAACCCAGCATAGAGGAGTGGCTGCTGCAGAACCTCGAAGATGAGGCTGTGATTGCCGTAGACGGACGCTTGTTCTCGTGCATGGAAGCCAACCGCCTGGAGCGCTTCTGCGGAGAGAATGGCTTTATGTTTGCCACCGAATTCTTCCCCGCCGATAAGATTTGGACAAACCGCCCGGCACGTCCTGCCGCCCCTGCCTTTGTACACGACGAAGAACTGGCCGGCGAGACCGTCGACAGCAAACTTGAACGCGTGCTCGAAGCAGTAGAAGCAAATGGTGCCGACGCAATGTTCATCGCATCGCTCGACGAGATTGCCTGGCTGTTCAACCTGCGCGGCGATGACGTGGAGTTCACCCCTGTGGCAATCGCATTTGCCTTTGTCAAGGAGAACGACTGCAGCATTTTCATCGACAAGGGCAAGGTAACCGACGAAGTAGAAAAGCACCTGAAGAAATATGGCGTCAGAGTACGTGAATACGACGACGTAATCCACTATCTGGAGCGCCGCAGCGAGCACGAAACCGTAATGCTCGACCCAAGCCGCGTGAGCGACACACTCGCCAATTCATTGCCCTGCATGAAGTTATATACATCATCGCCCATCGTGGCCCTCAAGGGCATAAAGAACGAGGTGCAGATAGAAGGCACCCGTCGAGCAATGGAGCGCGATGGCGTGGCACTGGTGCGCATGTTCAAGTGGATTGAGGAGAATGTGGCAGGAGGCAACATCAACGAGGTCGACGTGTGGGAACGCGGCAAGCAAGAGCGTGCACGCGGCGAGAACTACCGAGGCGATAGTTTTGCCATGATATGCGGCTACCGCGAGCATGGAGCAATCGTCCACTATCAGGCCGATGACGAGAGTGCGTCGACACTGCACCCCGAGGGTATTCTGCTCGTAGACTCAGGCGGTCAGTACCTTGACGGCACTACCGATATCACCCGAACAATTACCCTGGGCAACCCCACCGAACAGGAGAAGCACGACTTCACACTCGTGCTCAAGGGCCACCTGGCACTGTCACGCGCCAAGTTCCCCGCAGGAATATGCGGCGTGAACCTTGACCTGCTGGCTCGCCAGCCGCTGTGGAACGAAGGCATGAACTTCCTGCACGGCACCGGACACGGCGTGGGCCACTTCCTGAGTTGTCACGAGGGTCCTCACAGCATTCGCATGCAGCAGAACCCCACCCCGCTCGAGCCCGGCATGATTGTGAGCAACGAACCGGGTCTTTACAAGGCAGGCGAATACGGCATACGCACAGAGAACCTCCTGCTGGTGGTTGAGGACAAGAAGACCGAGGAATTCGGCGAGTTCTACAAGTTTGAAACACTCACTCTCTACCCCTACGACCTTGAACTCATCGACCGCTCGATGCTGAGCAAGGAAGACGTGGAGCAGATCAACGATTACCACCGCGAGGTGCGCGAACGCCTCACCCCCTTCCTCACCGCCGAGGAGGCTGAGTGGCTCGCCCAAAAGACAAAGGAAATCTAAACAACTACGAAAAGAAAAAAGCATAAGATATGGCATTGATTAAGAAAGTAAGGGGATTCGTTCCCAAGATTGGCAACAACTGTTTTCTCGCCGACAACGCGACCGTAGTGGGCGACGTAACCATGGGCGAAGGCTGCAGCATCTGGTTTGGCGCAGTGCTGCGCGGCGACGTTAACACCATCACCATAGGTGACCGCGTGAACATCCAGGACAACTCTGTAGTCCACACGCTGTATGAAAAATCGGTTACCGAGATAGGCAACGACGTGTCGGTAGGCCACAACGTGGTTATCCACGGCGCAAAGATTTGCGACAAGGCTCTCATAGGCATGGGCAGCGTGGTAATGGACCACGCAGTAGTGGGCGAAGGTGCTATCGTGGCAGCCGGCAGCGTAGTGCTGGGCGGCACCCAGATAGGTCCCAACGAACTGTGGGCAGGCAGTCCCGCTAAGTTCAAGAAGATGGTTGACCCCGCTCAGGCCAGCGAAATCAACGTGAAGATTGCTCGCAACTACCTTATGTATTCTACATGGTATGACGAGGACGAAGTGGCTCCCGAAGTACCCTAAAGAGAGTTCAAACACAGAAAAACTTGCATTGTAGTCCATTTTGACGTAATTTTGCAACTTCATTAGAAACGAAGTTCCTACCGCATGTCGTTTGTATCAATACAATTCTTGCTATTCCTTCCCATAGTGTTCGTGCTATATTGGTTTGTTTT
>DCGA01000105.1:0-12456 GCA_002314465.1 bacterium UBA1790
TTGGTGCGAGCACCTACAACAGCCAGCAAATAAGCAGTCTTGGCGTCAGGATTAGCCACTGCATTCAGGGTCTTGCGTGCGCCTGCATAATCCTCATTGAGAATTTGTTGAATAGCAGCATTGTTGTTCACGCTGTTGCCATAAGCAGCTTTTGCCTTAGCATAGTCACCCTTCATGGTGTAATAGGTACCTTGAGCAGCAGCCATGTCACCCTTGGTGCCAGCAGCCTTGCCCAGATAAACCTCAGCCTTGGCGAGATCATTGTCAGCCATGGCAGCCAGAGCAGCATTAAAGTTAACGTCAGCGTTGTTAGGTTCAATTTGCAAAGCCTTGGTGAAGTTACGACGAGCTTCTGCAACGTTACCTTCCTGGAAATTTACCATACCCAGATTGTTCCAGCCACGATAGTCAGCTGGGAACATCTCAGTCACTTTGGCATAAACGGCTTTCTTGTTTTCCATAAGGGTTGCACCATACAGCATTTCCTCTATATTGAGTTGTGCAGGATCTGAGTTGAACAAAGCAACGATTTCCTCGTCGGATTTGCCAATCAGGTCGATGGTCAGAATCATACGGCTGCGACGCAGTGCAGGCAGGATCTCATCGGCGATATTTTTGTAAACAGCGCTCAGATTCTTGATTTGGCTCTCGCGCTCCTCAGGATCATTATACATGCGCAATACGTTCAATACAAGGTTCTTGTCCTGGATATTTCTCTCTTCCATAGCCTGTTGGAAACCTTCCCAGTCCTCAGCGGTGATGTCAGAAGCGATCTCAGCATCAACTTTATTCTTCTTCATGGACTTAGCCAGGAACTTTTGAGCATTAGCCTGACGGGCATTGGCCAATTTGGTATTCAGTTCAATACCACCATCTGGGCTGGCATAACCAGAAACTTCCAGACTGTTGATAGCTTTTCTTTCATCATTATTGGCGTCAACAATGGCAGCTTGGAAATCTTTCACTTCCTGTGCATTGGTTTCAGAGTTGCGCAGCGTGCTTTGTTGAATCAGGAACTTAATATCAGCCTCCTGCATCTCTTGGATAATACGTTGGAACTTATCAGCAGCCACGTTTGCTGGAATGCACTTTGCATCGGCCAATTTGGCAGTAGCAATCACACCGTCAGCAATTTTGATTTCTGGTACATCAACCATTTTTTTGCCCTTGTAGGCCTGGAAACGCAGATAGAGTTCACTCTGGTTCATTGCCTCCACATAGTCAAAGCTTACGCTCTGGCTGTATGAGCCACCTTGTTTGTAACTAACGACTTTACCATTCTCTTTCACCTTTTCACCAACATAGGTAACAGGCTCACCCAACACTTCCTGACCATTGTACTTCAACACTGGAGTAACAATGAGCACAGCTTTTTTGCTGAACTTCTTCACAGGGAATGTACCTGCAATCTGAGCATTAATTTTGTTACCAACTACGGTCAAAGGATTAGGATTAACCGTGATTTGTTCCGGCTGAACTGGGTCGCCGCATGATGTCAACAACGCCATGGCGAGGATTGACATAAAAAAGATACTTTTTTTCATTGTTAAATCGAATATATTGATTTGATTTTTTATTTTCTTGCCTCTTGCTACTGCATACTAAGCAAAATCGGCTGCAAAGGTACAATTTATTTTTCATATATGCAAATTTCATTCCATTTTTTTTCAAAATTCCGATTTTTTTTGTACCTTTGCACCCGAAAATGAATAACGAATATGTATAAAACGCTTTTCTATTCCATTCTGGCACTCGTGTTCATGTGCTTTTCCTCCTGTTCGCACCGTCCCTCCAATGTGGAGCAAATGCGTATGGAGAAAGCGCAAAAAGACAGTATTCAATATGTACAGGCCAAACAGAACCTGCATTATTCCGATTCGCTGTTGCAGGTTTATCTTCCACAAGTTGACCCGCTGATGGAGTCGTTTGTTTACAGTAAAGACGAGAAGGCCGAGGATCATGGTCATTACGTTCATCGCCGATTGCAAACCACCTCGAACACATCACGAAATTTTCTGCAGGCATACGTCTCGGACAACCACGTAACCAGTTTGCAATCGTATTACTACGGTCAAAAACAGCACCACCAGCATGCTCTGCGTATTCAGATTGGCGAAAATTACGTGGTCAAAGAAGGCAGCAATCATGCCTTTAATGCCGAAGGCTGGCATGAGATTTTGACCATTGAGGGAGAGGATGCCATACAACTGTTGTCTTTTATCAGTTCGCATGTAAATGAGCGCATACAGGTGAGCAGTATGGGTGATGGGTCGGCGGTGTATTATTTGAGTGACATTGAGAAGAACGCACTGTCTGACACATACGAACTGGCGGTTCTCATGCACAACATAGATGCACTGGAACGAGCCATCCATGTAGCCGACTTACAGATACAAAAATACGAAAAAAAGCACATTAACTGCAAATGAGCTTGCATATATGAAAAAAAAATTGTAATTTTGCAGCTTGATTTAAAAAACCATGGATAAGATACAACAGGATATAGCACGTAAGTTCATACAACTGAAAGCTGTTAGTGTACAACCACTCAGTCCGTTTACATGGGGTAATGGGTGGCTGGCTCCTATTTATTTGGATGATCGCAAGATCCTCAGTTACCCCGCTGTTCGCAATTTCTTCCGACTGGAACTGGCTCGTGTGGTGGCTGAGTTTTACCCCGATACCGATACGATTGCCGGCATTGCCACCAATGCCATTGCGCATGGACTGATGGTGGCTGATCAATTGGCATTGCCTTTTGTTTCAGTCTATCCTTTCCCAAAAGACCATGGTCTGGAGAACCAGATTGAGGGAGACTTGCGTCCGCGACAAAACATCGTTATCGTAGAGAATCAGGTCAATGTTGGCGACCACCTGATGCGTGTTGTGGAAGCAGTCCGCAACAATGGTTGCAAGGTGTTGGGAGCAGCCACATTGTTTGACTATCAGTTCCCCATGTTGGAACAGCGCTTAAATGATGCTGGCATTTCACTCATCGCACTGACGAACTTCAATGCGGTATATCATCAGCTGGAAATCAGTAATTCATATCCGGAATCGGTGTTGCAAACCTTACAGAATTGGCACAACGATCCTTTTAATTGGAAAAAATAATATGTCCGAAACCAAATACGAGAGCAAGATATGCTCTATTCCCAACAGTGCAGAGAATGTATATAAGGTGCTCTCCAATCTGGAGAACCTTAATCGTGTAAAAGATCTGATTCCCAAGGATAAAATTCAGGAATTGGAGGTCAGTGCTGATTCCATCCGCATGAAAGTGGATGGATTGGGGCAGAAGATCACCCTCAGCATCGTAGAACGCATCGAGAACGACACCATTAAATTCGGTGCAGAAGGTATACCGATGCAGGCTAATTTTTGGATTCAGCTCAAGCAGATTGCCCCTCTGGACACACGCATCAAACTGACATTGAAGGCAGATATTCCGTTTATGTTCAAGATGATGTTGGACAAGAAGATGCAACAGGGTCTGGATCAGGCTGCAGATATGTTAACACAATTCCCGTACAACCAATGGTTGTAATAGTGGAAAGTGGAAAGTTGAAAGTTGAAAGTAGTTGAAAGTAGTTGAAAGTAGTTGAAAGTTTAAAGTTTATAGGATATGAATAAAAAACTAAGAATTCATCAGGAGGGTCTTCGTTCGGTGATAGGCCTTACCTTCCTTATCTTTGTAATTAATATCTTGGTGTTTATCAAATTCCCGCATTGGGTGTTTGCCATCTCCTTGATCCTGACTGCCGCGCTGTTGGTGTTTGTCACCTATTTCTTTCGCAATCCTTTTCGCGAAGTCGAGGTGACCGATCCTAATTTTCTGATTGCACCGGCCGATGGTCATGTTGTAGTCATTGAAAAGACGATGGAGAACGAGGTTTTTCATCAGGAGATGCTTCAAGTTTCTATCTTCATGTCGCCATTCAACGTACATGCCAACTGGTATCCCGTAGAGGGCGAAATTATTCGAAGTGAGCACCAGAAAGGTCGTCATATGGGTGCATGGTTGCCCAAATCTTCCACGGAGAACGAGCGTTCACTGGTTGTCATTGAGACACCTACCAAACTGCAGATTGCAGTTCGTCAGATTGCCGGGGCAATGGCTCGTCGTATTGTGACCTATGCCAAGGCAGGTCATCAGTCGCATCGCAACGAACATATGGGCTTCATTAAATTAGGTTCGCGCGTGGATATGTACCTGCCCGTAGATACCGAAATTTTTGTGGAGTGTGGCGAACCCGTTCGTGGCAACGAGACGATCATTGGACGTTTACCCGAAAAATAAATATACTATGGACAAATTTGAAGAATTATTTGCCGCCTATCCGTTCACTATGACGGACGCAGAGGTGGCTGCTGCTGCCAAAGACATTTTGGACAAGCACTTTGCAGAGAACAACAATCGCGAGGTTTGGGCTCAATGTCTCAGTCAAATCGACCTGACCACATTAAACGGCGAAGATACCACCGCGAAGGTAGAAAATATGGCCCGAAAAGTCAGTGAGTTTCCCAAGTACTACCCAGATTTAAAGAACGTAGCCGCCATGTGCGTTTACCCTGCGTTGGCCAATGTAGCACGTCAGAACCTGCCAGCAGGTGTTGGAGTTGCGTGCGTAAGTGCTGGTTTCCCCGCATCTCAAACCTTTATTGAGGTCAAGGTGGCTGAGACTGCATTGGCACTCAAAGAGGGTGCTACGGAGATTGATATTGTGATTTCTGTGGGCAAGTTCCTCGAGGGCAATTATGAAGAAGTGTTTGACGAGATCAGCGAACTGAAGGCTGTTTGCGGCGAACATCACCTGAAAGTTATTTTGGAAACCGGTGCACTCGCTACTGCCGAGAATATCTGGAAAGCCTCCATTCTGGCTATGGCAGCCGGTGCGGATTTCATCAAGACCTCAACAGGTAAGATTAAGGTCAATGCCACTCCAGAAGCCACCTATATTATGTGTAATGCCATCAAGGCCTGGAAGGAAAAAACAGGTCAAAAGGTTTGCTACAAGCCCGCAGGTGGCGTAGCCACAACCGAAGAGGCTGTTCAGCACTATACGCTTGTAAAAGAGATTCTGGGTCAGGATTGGCTCAACAACCAATCGTTCCGTTTTGGTGCCAGCCGTCTGGCCAATAACCTGCTTTCCTCTATAGTTGGCTCTGAAACTAAGTACTTTTAAATCAATAAAAATACGCAAAACAATGAAAAAAATCTTTTTTATGCTGCTTTGTGCAGCCAGTGTAGTTCTTGTTAGTTGTAACAAAAATGAGCAAAACGATCCAACAGATCCAGGTCAGACAACGGAATACGATCCCGAAGGTCAGGCCGATGTGGAAATCCGCTTCTATACCTGCGACAGCCTGCTCATGTATTTTGACATTGAGTCCATTGTGGATTCACTGAATCCCACTCTGGATTGCTCCAAATACACCAAAGTACTGATTGACACCCTGGGAGCAGACGCCGCGTATTGGAAAACAGTAACCGATCCCTTTACAGATACCAAAGGCTCTACACGCAAACGCGTTCCTGCCAACCAGACCTATGCACTCGTTCTGCCCCTCAAGATTAAGGCAGGGCAACACAAATTCTACCTCAACTACAAGCGTAACAGCAAGGATTATGGTAATCTTGCAAAACTCAGTTATGGCTATGGAAATAAGTTCAGCACCAGCGACAAAAAAGTTGAATTGGCTGAGTATTCCAGCGATGCCATCACTGCAATAGGAGTCAAAATTGAAAAACTGGAGAGCAACGTAACAACCAAGACCTCCACTAGGCCTTTGGCGTTTACCATGAAGGTGCGTAAATAATTAAACATGAATAAGATCATTTCCAAACGCTTCTTCTCGGAGAATGTGGCCGAGATCGTAGTGGAAGCCCCACTGATTGCACGCAGTCGGCGTGCCGGTCACTTTGTGATTGTACGTGTAGACAAGAACTCCGAACGCATGCCCCTGACCATCAGCGCCGCTGATGTGGAGGCAGGCACCATCACGCTTGTTGTACAACGCATTGGCGTCAGTTCGTATAAACTATGCGCCATGGAACCGGGTGAGATGCTACAGGATGTGGTAGGGCCATTGGGCAAAGCCACTCATATTGAGAAATTTGGAACAGTCGTATGTGCCTGCGGTGGCGTAGGTGCTGCGCCGATGCTACCCATTGCCGAGGCACTGAAGAAAGCAGGCAATCGCGTCATTACCGTTTTGGCCGCCCGCAACAAAGACCTTATTATATTAAAAGACGAACTCAGTCAGTTCTCAGACGAAGTGATCGTCATGACCGACGATGGTTCGATGGGTCAGCAGGGTGTCGTAACGGTAGGTGTGGAGCAGGTGATCCAGCGCGAGCAGGTGGATAAATGTATTACCATCGGTCCCGCTATCATGATGAAGTTCGTGAGCCTCACCACCCAGAAATACCAGATTCCTACCGATGCCAGCCTCAATACCATCATGGTGGATGGTACGGGTATGTGTGGCGCGTGCCGCGTGACAATAGGTGGCGAGACCAAGTTCGTCTGCGTGGACGGACCCGAATTTGATGCCCATCAGGTCAACTGGGACGAGATGCTGAATCGCTTGAAAGGCTATAAGATGGAAGAAGTAGCAGCGATGGATGCTTACAAGCAGGCACTCGAACCTTTGAAGCCCAAAGATCGCGTGGCGATTCCAAGGGTAAAGATGAATGAACTGGCACCCGAGGTGCGTGTCAAAAGTCTGCATGCTGAGGTAAATCAGGGACTGACGATGGAGCAGGCCGTGACGGAAGCCCATCGCTGTCTCAATTGCCCCAAACCCACGTGTGTGGAGGGTTGTCCCGTCAATATACAAATACCCGCTTTTATCAAGAAAGTGGAAGAAGGCGATGTGAATGGTGCCTACAATGTGATTCAACAATCCTCTACCCTCCCCGCAGTCTGTGGACGTGTTTGCCCCCAGGAGAAGCAATGCGAGAGCAAGTGCATCCACCTCAAGATGGGTCACGAAGCAGTGGCCATCGGCCACCTCGAGCGCTTTGTCGCCGACAACGCCACTCCAATCATCAATCATCAATCAGCAATCATCAATCAGCAATCTCAAAAGATTGCTGTGGTCGGCTCCGGCCCAGCGGGTCTCGCTTTTGCAGGCGATATGGCCAAGTATGGCTACCAGGTGACCGTGTTTGAGGCTCTGCACGAGATAGGCGGTGTGCTCAAGTATGGTATCCCCGAGTTCCGTCTTCCCAACGACATCGTGGACTTCGAGATAAACGGTCTGAGCGAACTGGGCGTGAAGTTTGAGAAGAACTGCCTTGTGGGCCGCACCATTACTTACGACGACCTGCACGAAATGGGCTTCAAGGGCGTATTCGTAGGCTCGGGCGCAGGTTTCCCCCGCTTCATGAATATCCCCGGCGAACAGCTCAACGGAGTCATGTCGAGCAACGAGTACCTCACCCGCATCAACCTGATGAAGGCTGGCCGTGGCGGCGACACTCCCGTTCTGCACGGCAAGACCATCGCAGTAGTGGGTGGCGGTAACACCGCTATGGACTCAACCCGCACAGCACTGCGCATGGGCGCCGAGCGAGTAGTTCTCGTATATCGCCGTGGTGAAGACGAGATGCCCGCACGCCGTGAGGAAATAGGCCACGCCAAGGAAGAAGGCGTTGAATTCATGACCCTGCATAACCCCGTGGAATACCTGGGCGACGAGAAGGGCCGTGTAACCGCCATGAAAGTACAGCGCATGGAACTGGGCGAACCCGATGCATCGGGCCGTCGCTCTCCCGTTCCCGTTGAGGGCGCTATCGAGGAAATCCCCGTTGACGTGGTTGTAATGGCTGTGGGTGTATCGCCCAACCAGCTCGTTCCCAGCTCAATCAAGGGCCTCGAGGTGAGCAAGCGCAACACCATCGTCGTTAACGAGGAAACCATGCAGAGCAGCGTGAACGACCTCTATGCCGGCGGTGACATCGTGCGCGGCGGTGCAACAGTTATCCTCGCCATGGGCGACGGACGCCGTGCCGCACTCAACATGCACGAGCAACTGAGCAAGTAATCCTTCCACAAAGGGCTTAAATACACAAACAACAGATGCTTTCCGCAAATGGTCGGGAAGCATCTGTTCTATTTACGCCATTGGTACAAGTGTGTCATTTTTTGGAACACCTATATATATAGCCATAGCAAGTAAAGCAGTAACTTTGTATCATGAATATGAGAAGAAGTATCTTTATTGCATTAACCCTGGTTGCAATCATGCAAGCCGGGGCGCAAACTGCTATAACACTCAACGAAAAGACAGTTTACCAAACCATCGAGAACTTCGCTGCGAGTGATTGCTGGAACACAGAATATGTGGGCCGCTACTTCAGCGATGCCAATCGAGAACAAGTGGCACGCTGGCTTTTCAGCACCGAGACCGATGCCAACGGCAACCCGCTGGGCATAGGACTCTCGTCGTGGCGTGTCAACCTGGGTGCAGGCAGTACCGCACAAGGAGCCGACAGCGGAATCGAAGACGAGACCCGTCGCGTGGACTGCTACCTACAGGCCGACGGCACCTACGACTGGACCCGGTGCCCCGGCCAGCAATACTTCATGGCAAAGGCAAAAGAATATGGTGTCAACGACTTTGTGCTATTCTCCAACTCGGCCCCGGTCTATTTCACCAAGAACGGCAAGGCCCACTGCGACGCCAGCACCGGCGATGCCAACCTCATGGATGACAAATATGACAACTTCGCCGAGTTCCTTGCAACCACAGCAAAACACTTCGCCGACAACGGTTACAACATTACCCACATTTCGCCCGTGAACGAGCCATCGTGGGAGTGGACAAGCGGACAGGAAGGTTCGCACTGGACCAACGAGTGCATTGCCTGCCTCACACGCGAACTCGACAAATCAATCGCAAAACGCAACCTGACAACAAAGATCATCATTCCCGAAGCCTGTGCCTACAACACACTGTACCAGGAAGGCTCGGAGATGCAGATTGACGCATTCTGGAACAGCGAGAACACTGCTACCTATGTGGGCAACCTCCAATCGCTGGCGCCCATTGTGGCATCGCACAGCTACTGGACCGTGGGTACAAACTACGAACTGCAGAACATACGCTCGGCAGCCAAGGCGGAGGCCGACAAATACAACCTGAAGATATACCAGACCGAGTGGAGCATGCTTGAAAACGCCCCGTCGGCCAAGGCGGGATTCCCCGAAGGCGGATACAGTAAAGCAACCCCAATGGATGTGGCGCTGTATATGGCAAAGATTATACAGAGCGACCTTACCATAGGCAATGTGGCTTCGTGGAGTTACTGGACAGCAACCGCACGCTCGCAGTGGGAACACAAGAACCGTTTCCTCCTCATCCGCCTCAACGCCGAGGGCGAAACCACCTACGAGAGTTATCAGCCCATGACAGGCAACGGTATGGTAAGTGACGACTACAACCTGTGGGTACTGGGCAACTTCAGCCGTTTCATCCGTCCCGGCTATAAGCGCATAGGCATGACCGGGGCCGACGAAATGAACGGATTACTGGGTTCGAGCTATTTGTCACCCGATGGCAAAAACCTTGTATGCGTAGTAGTAAACATGGGGTACGACGCACGCAGCATCACCCTGGGTGACGACAGCCGCAACCTGAATGGATGTGTTGTCAACAAATATGTCACCGATGAAAACCATAAGTTGGCACACGATAAGGAAATACCCGCCTACTCGCCCGAAGCCTCTTATAGCGTGGCACCCCGCTCGGTAACAACATTTACCATCGACATGACCGAGAGCGTACTGCGCGGCGATGTCAATGCCGACGGAGCAGTGGATATAACCGATGCCAACGTCCTTGTGAACATTGTCCTGGGGCGAGATACAGCAGAGCACTACGGCAAGAGAGCATACGTGTGTGGGGGAACAACGGTAGACGTATCGGACATTAATGCTGTAATAAATATCATACTTGCATAAAAACATCTAAGGATATAATAGGACGAAAGCCCTGTTTTATAGAATAAAGTACCTTAGATATCACTTTATATTTGTGTTTTCACAAACTAATGCTTACCTTTGTCGCAAATTACTTAATTATAAGTTTACGTTACAGACCCAAAATTTTATAACAAAACTAAAATGAGAAAATTTTTACAATTCGCTTTTGTTGCTGCAATGTTTGTTATGGCACAAAGCGCGGTAGCACAAGATGTTACCACTGTATTCAGCGAATCATTTGACGCATTTACCGAGGGTAGTGAGCAAGAAGCTGCAACCACCGATATCTCAAGCGGTGTGACAAACAAGCTCAACAGCACGCTCACCGGTTGGAGCGGCCGCTATGTATATGAGGCAGGCGGTATGCTCAAACTGGGTGACGGCGGTAACCTGCAGACAGCACGCTACGACATGAAGGCCAACAAGGGTATCATCAAGATTTCTATGCGTGTTCGTTCACTCGATTCATTCGGTGCAATGTACTCTATCGCAGTCAACTACTCTACCAAGGTAAGTGACTATGTACTGGACGGCGAATGGCACAACGTGAGCTACGTTGTGAACGGTGCAAGCACAAGCAGCACCACTTACATCAAGCTGAGCGCCACCATGGCGGCAAGCGGTCTGCTCGTTGACGACCTCAAGGTTGAGCAGAGCGAAGGTTGCTACCCCGCTCCCGTAGCAAAGCAGCCGAGACAGGCCGACGGCGTTTCATTCACTGCCAAGTGGGACTACATAAGCGGTTCTACCGGCTACTATTTTGATGTTTACACCAAGGACGCAACCGGCGCTCCCGTTTACACAATCAAGAACCAGTTTATCTCGGGTGCCTACTCATCTTCTTGTAAGGTTACTGGCCTTGACGCAAGCGAGACCTATTTCTTTGTAGTGCGTGCTACCAACGGTACAGCAACCTCGGAGAACTCTAACGAAATCCAGGTTGTAAAGGTTATCTCTGAAATCGACGCTCCCGTTGCCGTTGAAGCAACCGAAGTGAACGAGACCGGTTTCACCGCAAACTGGGACGCAGTTACCGAGGCCGAAGGCTATGAGGTAATGGTAGAGAAGATTGAGACCCTCTCAGAGGACAAGACCGTGACCGTAGCAAACGAGGACTTCGCTGCAATCACAGCCGGTACAATCTCTGCTCCCTCTTATCCCTCACTGAGCGAGTACCTTGACAAGTATACCAACGAGGCCGGCTGGTTTGCTTATGCACACCTTTACGCCAACGGCCTTGTAGGTCTGTCGGCATTCTCGACCAACCCCGCAACACTCACATCGCCCGCTAAGGACCTCAGCAGCAGCGAAGGTGCATTCACCGTTAAGGCAACCCTTGCAGCTACACAGTATGGTTCGTTCATCGAGGGCGAGGTTGTTACAGTTAACGTTTACAACGGCGAAGAACTCGTTGAGACACAGACAGCAACCCTTGCAAAAGACTTCAATGAGTATACATTTAACTTCACCAAGGGCGGTGCCGAGACATACGTAGAGTTCAGCTATCCCAGCACTACCAACCGCGTATGGATTGACGATGTCACAATCACCCAGGACAAGAAGGCAGGCGAAAAACTGACTAACCTTGTAGGCACCTACGATGCAAAGGATGCTACATCTTACCAGTTCCAGCTGCCCCTTGACGAGGAAACAACTTACAACTATAGCGTTCGCTCATACGTAACTACAGTAGTAAGCGGTGACATCGACCTGCTCTACAGCAAGTGGTCAAACTCTATTGAGGTATCACTGCAGTCACCCACAGCAATCAACGACCTGAACGTTGAGAAGGCACAGGCAACAAAGCGCATCGTTAACGGCCAGCTCGTTATCGAGAATAACGGCGTGAAGTACAATGCTGCCGGCCAGATGATCAAGTAATTCTGGAATCTCAGATAAATCCTTAAACATGCCCCCGCTTAGCCTTACTAAGCGGGGCTAGTTTTTTACAAAAATGCATCAAGACAAACAAATTCTTCATTAGTGCTTCTACATTCATTAAAAAATAGTACCTTTGTGGTATGAAGTTAAAATGGTGGAATATGGCTATGGTTGTGTGTGCTGCGCTGGCAATTGCCGGTTGCAGTAGCAATGACATGCCCGACACCGCCATAGTGAGCAACGAGCGATTCACGCTCACAGGCGACAGCCTTATCATGGGCGACACCGTGTTATACTCGCACGACGGCTTCACAATCAAGACAAACATACCCGGACAAGACGGAAAAGACAAGCAACTCGAGTTGCCACATGACGACAAACTCGCAGCGGGATTGTACACCGAGCACAAACTGGTGGATGCGCTTGCCAACATGTCGGCAAACATAATAAACAGCCACAGCGTAATGCAGTTTGCATCGAGTAACGACGTGTATGACGCCATAGGCATGACCCTCTCCTACCTCAACCCCGACATCTCGATGAGACTGCTCAAGAAACTCGTTAAGGACGGGCGAGTGGTAGG
>DCGA01000105.1:12463-15439 GCA_002314465.1 bacterium UBA1790
AGGTGAAGACACCGATTTTTACCCTGCGCACAACGACCGCCTGGCATGGGCCACCGCTGCATGGCGTGTGTACCTTGCGTCCGGCGACCGAGAATGGCTCAGGTATGCCTACAACGTGTGCGACGCAACCTTCAGACAAGACCAAGACATCATCTTCAACGACCACAACGGCATGGTGCAGGGCAGCAGCAGCGACTTTACGCCCCTCACCGCCGCCCTCCCCGCTTGGATGGACAATAACGAGGTGTTTGCATCATATACGCTCAACAATAACATGCAGACCATAGGGGCCTTGCTTGACATGGCCAACATGGCTGATGAGCTGGGCATTGACGGCAGCGACCTCGAACAGCAGGCATATCACTGCCTTGACGCGGTGAACAGCTACATGTGGAACGAAAACCACGGACAATACACGGCTATGCTCTACGGTCAGTCGTGCTTCTTCCATGCCCCGTGCTGTGACAACCGCGCCCAGGCACTCGCCGTGGTGTGGGGACTTGCCGACGATGACGACCGCGCATCGACACTGATAGAAAAAACTCCAGTGACTCACTGCGGCGTCAACACGTTCTATCCCTCGAGCGGCCACAGCATAGAGCCTTGCCTTTACGAGAAGTCATGGGGGCTGGTACAAGGACTATGGAACATGGCTGCTGCCCGCGTTGAAAACTATAACGCACTGCGCCGCGGCATGGCAGCCTTGTGGCGAGCCCAAGCGCTCTACTCCACTATGCTCGTCGACGGCGGCGATGCATACCTGGACCTTACCTGTGCACTGAGCAATGTGCGGATGACCCACAGGGTTATAGCCGGCATGACATTTGAGCCCCAAGGAATCGAGTTTGAACCCGTAGTTCCCGCATGCTTTACCGGCGACAAACAACTCATGGGATTCAAGTACCGAGGCGCAACGCTCGACATCACCGTGAAGGGCACGGGCCATGAAGTAGATTTCATCCTGCTCGACGACAAACGTATAGACGGTACATTCATCGAAGCATCAAAACTTAACAAGCGCCATTCGATTGTCATTACGATGAAAGAAGGCCATGTGGGTTCACAGGGCGTAACGGTTGTGAACAGCCGCACACTCCAGCCCGAAGAACCCATTGTGATGTGGAACGGCGACAGTGCCTCGATCTTTAACTACAACCCCAACCTTGCCTACAAACTTGTGGTGGATGGAAGCCGCCATTATAGCATAGACGACTCGGTATTCGCATTGCCACAAATCGACAAATTTGCCGAACTCGCAGTGGTTGCCGCCAACAAGAGGTGTTTCAGTTATTCGTCACGTCCGTTTATCAAGGGCGGCCCCGATTACTACTACACCCACATTCCCGAGGCCGTAGCACACAGTGAGAGCCTAACCGTTGACGTGAACGTGCGCCAGGCCGGCACCTACATGCTCAACATCAACTACATCTCTCCCGCAACAGTAATCGACGTGCGCACCGTGAGCGCCAACACCCACCGCATGGGCATTGTGGTGATGGGAGGTCTGGGCACCGACAGCGTGGCAAGCCAGAGCAACTACATCCCCATGGAACTGCTCAAGGGCAATAATGCGATAACCGTGACGGCCCACCCGGCGTCACACCCTACAGCGACACCGCTATCATTCAACCTTTTCAAAAAATAATACACATTATAAAATATATTGCCAAGGGGGTAAACCTTGGCATTTTTTTTGCTGTGATTTCATTGCGTAAAATAAAAAGATGTTGTAATTTTGGGCATCAGATAATGAAACACAGAATAGCCTACATATTACTTGCCATAACAGCCTTTGTGACAACCTCTTGCGGTCACAAAGAGGCTGACCTGGACATAGCAGAACGCAGCGTGTACTACTGGCGCACGGTTTTCAAACTCGACAGCACCGAGAGGCAGTTCCTTGCCGAGCACCAAGTGGAGCGCATGTATGTGCGCTACTTTGATGTTGTAGATAAAGACCACGACGCAATGCCCAATGCCACCATCAGATTTGACGAACCCGTTCCCCAGGGCATTGAAATCGTTCCTACGGTTTTCATTATGGAGAATTGCCTGCCGCTCATATCCGTACACCAACAGGAACTCGTGGACCGCATCCTGCAGATGAACGAAACCAACGACATCGCCGGTGTGAAAGAAGTGCAGATAGACTGTGACTGGACATCAAATTCGCAAGAGCAATACTACGACTTGCTCAAGTTCCTCCGAACCGCATTCAAGGAAAAAGGCATTGCGCTATCGGCAACCATCAGGCTTCACCAGTTGTCGATGACACCGCCTCCGGTCGACTACGGTGTGCTCATGATGTATAACACCGGTAGTCTCAAGGCAACCAACGGGCACAACCCCATCCTCGACTACCGCGACGTGTATCCCTACCTGAAGAACTTGGGCAAATACAAACTTCCACTGGCCGCAGCATGGCCATGCTACTCATGGAACCTACTGTACAGCGGCAACCAGTTCAGAGCTATCCTTTATAACGCAAACATGGCCGACAGCACCCTGTATCGCGAGACCTCTCCCGGCCGATATGCAGTTATCTCCAGCAACATCGTGCCCGAGCCCAATAGCGACGGCTCGGACTTGACATGGACTAACGTGGGCGACAGCGTCATCACAATGTCACCCACAGCGGCGCAGATAACCAAGATTGTTGAGGCAACCGAGAAAGAACGCCCCGGCCTCAACAAACACATGATAATATACAGTCTTGACAAAAAAAGTATTGAGAACTATGATAATGAATTCTTTAAAACGCTATTTAACCGTTAGTGTACTGGCAGTTGCAGGAGTTGCAACCGCACTGGCATGCGGTCCGTTCGCACGCCCTCACTACTATGTATTCAGCGCTTATCACCGCAACATGATGGGCGAAGTGTTCACCCCTCGCATGAACCAGTTCTGGTTTGACTGCGCACCCGAGACCAAAGAGAAAACCTGGGAGATTAGGATGCTCGGTTCGGTACAGAACGA
>DCGA01000105.1:15472-24028 GCA_002314465.1 bacterium UBA1790
GGTAGAAACCAGCAACAGCATAGTGAAAGCCGCGCGCGACAAGAACGACAAGGAGATGCAAGACTACCTGCGCCTGCTCATCAAGTACATGAACATATGCGACGGCATACGCGACTCATGGGAATATCCCACCAAGGAAGAACTCGCGCAGCGCGACAAAGACCTGCGATACCTCAACAACCGTGCACGCAGTTATGGCGGCAAACGCCTTGCAGGCCAGTATTGCCTGCTGGTGATGCGCACCATGATGGTAATGGGCAACAATGCCGGGAACATCGCTTACTGGAACGACCACAAGGACAAGGTGAGCGCAAGTGTATATAAGGACATGATGAAAGACATCTATGCCGGTGCACTGCTCAATACAGGCAAGATAAGCGAGGCAGCCGCGATTTATTACGAACTGGGCGACATGGCAAGTCTGCGCTGGATCATGCGCGACGACAATAATCTTGAAGGCCTCAAGAAAGAGTATAACCGCGACCCCAATTCCCCCGCCCTCATTTACCTCGTGCAGGAACTCACCAACAGACTGAGCGACACACGCTACAACATTGTGAAATATGATTTGTTCCAGGACGACGGTAATTCCAAGGACATCAAGGACCTTATCGCATTTGAGCAGAAGGTTCTCAAGGAAGGCAAGACCCAGGTTCCCGCTTTGTGGCAGAGCTCTATGGGTTGGCTCAACCATTCACTGGGCAACAGCCAGCAAGGAATCGCCCAACTGGAGAAGGCGATGAAGATGAAAGGTACCGAGCGCATGCTTGATAACGCAAGGGTTTGTCGACTTGTGGCAACCGCCGACTACGAGAAGCCCAGCAACAAACTCTTTGCATTTCTCAAGGAAGAGATGCAGTGGATGACCGAACGCGAGAAAACCGACGCTGCCGATGTCAACTGCAGTTATTGCTGCCACAACCACTACACCGAGGTGCTTGAGAACATGGTATATGACTCTATGGCTCCTAATTACATGAACGAAGGTTACAGCAATGTAGCGGTAGCACTGCTCGGTTGGCTCAACAACCACACAGGCGAAATAAGCGAGTACAAGGTTGCCCTCGACCACTTAAGTTCACAAGAACTGGTAGACTATTACAAATTCTCCAACGACAAGGCGTCTACCGACTTTGAGAACTGGCTGCTTGCTGGAAACGAGAAAATGACCACCGACATGTATAACGACATGGTGGGCACTAAACTGATACGCGAGGGTAAGTTTGGCGATGCCAAGCCCTATCTTGAGAAAGTTTCCCTCAATTACCTCTCGGGACAAGCAATCGCACCCTATGCAGCCGCACGCGACTACAAGACCGAGCAATGCTTCAAGCGCCAAACAGCAACCAACGAAACTGAAGGTCTGAAACTGAAACGCAACCAGAAACTTGACTTTGTGAACGATATGATCACGTTGTTGAAAAAGGCCGAAAGCAGCAGTGAAGGTAGCGTCAAGGCTTATACCGCTTACCAGATCGCCAACAACTATTTCCAAGCATCTTACAAGGGAAATTGCTGGTATTTGTCAAGATATGGCAACAGCGTGTGTGACACTGTATGCTACAAGAACGAGAAGGACTTCCTTGCCGAGGCCGCCAAGTGGTACCAAGTTGCACTTGACCAACCCGGCGTTACAACCGCTAACAAGCAGTGCTACCTGTATGCAGCAGCCTTCCTCCCCTTCGGCATGCCTTACCTGCAGACAGTATATGACCAGGACTACACAGCCCGAAACGTAGTGGACCGAAACACCTATCAGTTCCAAAAACTCTCAGAGCTCAAGAAGTTCACGCTCGAGCATCCCAACACGCTTGCCCCATACGTGAGCCGCTGTGATGTATTAAGGAAATTCAGCGCCTACTACAACAACTAACCGATGAGAAAGTTTTTATCAAGTGTAGTTATCGCAATGTGTACACTGACAGCCATGGCTCAAAACAAGATTGCGGTGTATGCTTGGGAGACACTCAAGCCCGTTGTCAACGAGGACTCGCTACGCGCTGAGTTTGAGATGTGGAAAAGCCACGGTGTGGTGGGCGTGTGCATCGACGGTTCTTACAACCTGAAGAACATCGCCACCGCCGCACGCATTGCCCACGAGGTAGGCCTTGAGTACCACTCATGGATGCATTGCCTCAAGCGCCCTGGGCTTAACCCAGAGTGGTATGCGGTGAATCGCCTGGGCCAGAGTGCCTACACCCACCCTGCCTATGTAGAGAGATACAAGGTGCTTGACCCGGCCAACCGTGAAGTGCGTGATGACCTGACCCGCAAAGCAATAGCCCAGGCCAAGATTAAAGACGTGGACTATATACAGCTTGACTACATACGCTATGCCGACGTGATTCTGCCACGAGGATTGTGGGAAAAATACGGCCTTGTGATGGACGAGGAATATGCTCCCGCCGACTATTGTTATTGCGACCGCTGCGTAGCCGACTTCCGTTCGCGCACCGGCATCGACATTACCAAAGTCGCCGACCCGTCAAAGTGCAAGGAGTGGCTTCAGTTTCGCTACGACCGCGTTACCGAACTTGTGAACCACGTGTCGCGCAACGTGCGCAAGGCTACCGGCAAGAAGATAAGTGCCGACGTATTCCCCGGCCCCACCCTTGCAAAGCAGATGGTGAGACAAGAGTGGAACAAATGGGACGTAGACATGCTGTTCCCCATGAACTACAACTCGTACTACCTGGAGCCCGCGCAATGGCTCGAGACAATCACCCGTGAGGAGGTCGAGAGCGTTTCGTTCAGGAAAACCCAAGTGAGCAGCGGTCTGTACATACCACCCATCAGCCCCGAGGACCTCGGGATAGCCATAGAGGGCTCAATCAAGGCCGGAGCATCAAGCGTGAGCCTGTTCACGCCCAAGTACATGACGGCCGAGCACTGGAAAGTGCTTGACGCTGTAATCAAGAAATAACTATCACTAACCAAACATAAACAGGGACTGCCCCAGGCAATCCCTGTTTTTTTGTTGCAAAAGGGGGTGGATTTGGCGAAATCATTGCGTATAATTGCAGTGAGAATGTTTCTCACATAATCTAAAACCGCACTTTAAATAAGATACCAAAACCAATCATTGATATTGCAAAGAAAGCATAAATATTACAAGTAAAAGCAAACTATTATATCATCAAGAGTTCCTGTCTATCAGGATGCCAACCGAGCAAATGCCAATGCTACGGTGGACAAGTTATGATGAGAATGTTCAACATTAAAAATAATAAGAATTATGGCAATTATTGATTTAGATGCATTGTCTTCAGAATTTCCTAACAATCGCATAGTATTGATTAATGGTTCGGAACTTGTATGCTATCCGAAAGTTGTTCAACCAGAAAGCTTCAGTGAAGACAATCTTTCACTTGATAAATCAGGAGAGTATCTCACTGTTGGGTCAAAGACTGTACTTAATGATAAGACAGACAAAGACGAGTTGAAAGACTTTTTCTATAAGAATGCTTTCCTCTTCTTCCGTAACGCTCATCGTATTTTGAATGATAGTCGCATGTTTCTTGCCCCAGTACCTGTACAGAGTGGTTTGGCGTATACAGGTAACTCAGGTCTCCATTATCCAACATTAGGTATATATATTGAATGGTGGCTGAACTGTGAGGAAAACATCACAAAAGACAAAAATGGTAGGGATGCACTTACCTGTCGTATTGCAGGAAGTCCACTTAGCGGTAGCAATCATTGTACTTGTGTATACCCAGATGGTAAGACTGGCGATATATCTCATTACCCCTTCATTAATGTATGGAGTTCATTCATGAAGATCAACAAACGCTACACTAAGGCTAAACAAATGTATGAAGCTTACACTCTCCATGAAGTAGCTGAACTATTGCTGGATGCAGGTCAAAGCCGTGAATCAGAACTTGAAACTCAACTTGATATTGCAGAGGGAAATACTAATAAACTTCGAAGGTTATACTCCCGTCTTAAGGAACGGTTTAACAAGCTGCAGTGTCAATACAATGACCTTGGGATCTTATATTACAAGGAAGAGTTGGAAGAATTTCGTGTTGAGTACCGTAAAAGAAAACACGATGGTGAAATGGAAATAAAGTCTCTTGCATTTGCACAGGCTGAGTTTCGGTCACAAATGAAACAAGGACTCATCAATAATGTTGAATACCAACATGCAATCACTCCTTTGACAAGACGCAGAAAAGCGATTGAGCATGAATTGATTACGTTCAGAGCAGAAAAATCACTCGCTCTGGTTAAGAAAGGACACATTACATATTCTCAAATTGATAATTACATAAACCAAGATGACAAAAAATAACATGTCCAAAACGTAGTGGACCGAAACAAAACTCTCAGAGCTCAAGAAGTTCACGCCCAAGTACATGACGGCCGAGCACTGGAAAGTGCTTGACGCTGTAATCAAGAAATAACTATCACAAACCAAACATAAACAGGGACTGCCCCAGGCAATCCCTGTTTTTTTGTTGCGAAGGGGGGTGGATTTGGCGATATCATTGCGTATAATTGTAGCGAGAATATTTCTCACATAATCTAAAACCAACACCTTAAATATGAAACCAACAAAGAACCACGTCTATTGTCCCGCAAGCCACAAGCCAAAGATAATGTTTGCCACGCAGAAAAAGGCCGACAATTTCATCAAGTTTAACCATGACGCCATCCTTGAGGAAAGCGGAATTGCACCCGTAAGAAGTTATTATTGCGCCGTGTGCTGCTGCTGGCATGTCACAAGTAACCCGTCGCAGGAAGCTGCCGAACGCATGGACCGTCGTGACCAGAAAAAACTGAGCGGGATATACGAATCCAAGACTGCCGAGAAAGTGATGAACGAGCATCTCTTGAGCATGAGACAAGTACAGAAACAGATTGAATCGGCCTTGGAAGAGGGCAACGAAGATTTGGCTTGGGAAAAACTGCGCGAGATGCGCAAACTGCGTGACACCATGCAAAGGACAAGCATAAAAGTGCTTACAAACAAAATCACCAAGAAGATGCGCGAGGCAAGCGAGATATATGACCGCATGTACTTTATCCTAAAATATGAACGCCGACTTGCACAGTACACCGATGAGCAGTTGCAGCACCTCATTGACAAGCCCAACAAGAATAAACATGAGCAACAACTTGCCGAGATAGCCGAGAAACAAGCACAGCGACGCCAACAAGAACTCATGGACAAATGCGCGAAACTAATCGTGGATAACAACAACAACTTCTACTCAAAGCTTGAGACCGGACGCGTGGATGAAGCCGAAGACACCCTCAATTCCATGATGGGAATACTCAAGCAACTCCACAAGTTGGGTTACCAAGGGGATAACCTTGAGCGAATCGAGGCTATATGCGCAAGAAACCAGCACTGGGCCAAGATAGCACGCGCTGTCGCCGATAGAGATGATGCGACAATAGATGCAATGGGACTCGAAAAGGACGAGATGGAGAGAGTAGAGAGATGGAGAAACACATACGCTTCACTGGCGCAAATCAACGAACTCATGGGCGGCATTGATGCCATTGAAGACATAGACGAACTCATGGACACAATCAAAGTGTGCCGAGATACCATCAAGTTGCTTAGAAAATACATTGGCAAGAAATTCTTCAAAGAGTATAACATGAAACTTGACCAACTCACGAAGGAGTCAAAAGACAAACAAACAGAAACTAACGATAAACAGAAGAAGATACAGACAACCATCCTTCTTGAGATTATCGGGAAAATTGAGACTATGGAGGTGGCATTCAGCCACGGTGACGTTTCGACATGCAAAAAACACTACGGCGAATGCTGGAACCTTATTGACCTGCTCGACCACAGTGACGAAGATGCACGTACAGTTGAAATGTACGTTGAGTCATGGCACGACAGGCTCGCCGCAAGTTAAAAAGCAACATACAGTAATAATCAAGGCTGGAACCCATGTGGATTCCAGCCTTGCGTTTTGGTTATTTAGCAGTTTTATTTACCGACGTAGAGTGCAGCAAAGAGGATTACCGTGAAGATGAGCATATTGCGTGCCGTGGCGCCAAGCAACGGGTTCAGTGCCACTCCATCGCGTGTCGTAAGCCTATACCACGACACAGTGTGCAAAACGAGATAAACCACCGGGGCTGCTATAGTCCAAACAGGGAGGGCGTCGTTGCCCAGGAAACTGGCGAACCACAGCGGGCCAAGCAATGCAACCGCAACATATCCGTTGATAAGGTAAGCAGCTGCGGCGGGTTTGCGCCCCCATATCACGACCGAGGTGTTCTTGCCTGCTGCACGATCATCGTCGACATCGCGGTAATTATTCACAAGCAACACGTTTACACCCATAAAGCCAATGGTCATTGACGCAAGGATTACCAACGGGTGGAACTCAAGGCCGGGCTGTGCAGTGTGAACCTCAACGAAGTGGGTGAAAACAACAGGGACTATACCGAAGAAGACAAATACCGCCATCTCGCCCAACCCATGATAACTCAGGGGGTAAGGACCTGCGCTGTAGGCCAAGGCAAAGATTGCAATAAAGACACCCAACGGCAGCATCCACAGACCTCCATATGGCAACAGGCAAAGCCCCACGATGCAGTCAATAACGAGGAGAATGAATGTGACGTTGCGCAGCGTTTTGGGCTTAATGTCGCCCTCGGTTACACCGCGACGAGGCCCCACACGACCGGGTTTGTCTGTACCCTTAAGGTAGTCATAGTATTCGTTGGCCATGTTAGACACAATCTGTGCCAGCAACGCAAACAGCACGCACAGCACCGCCGGGACTAACTTGAACGCATGCTGCCACAAGGCGATGCCTATGGCAATGACAACACCCGACAGAGAAACCGGCAGGGTACGCAGACGGGCACATTCTATCCAAATCCTAAGCTTTTTCATATAATGCCCTTGGTTGACGGTAACTCATAACGGAAGATATCGCGGCGAATAGCCTGCTTGAGCGAACGGGCGAGAGCCTTGAAGATGCCCTCGATCTTGTGGTGCTCGTTGGTGCCCTGCGCACTGATGTAAAGATTCATACGGGCAGCATCGCTCAGACTCTTGAAGAAGTGCATAAACATCTCGGTAGGCATTTCACCTATGTATTCGCGCTTGAACTCGGCATCCCATACCAGCCAACTGCGTCCACCCAGGTCGAGTGCAACAGTGCACTGGCAATCGTCCATGGGAAGGACAAAACCATAACGGTCGATGCCGCGCTTGTCGCCAAGCGCTTTGGAGATGGCTTCGCCAAGCACAATGGCAGTATCCTCGATGGTGTGATGCTCATCGACATTGAGGTCACCCTCTACCTTAATAGTGAGGTTCATTCCCGAATGGCGTCCTATCTGGTCAAGCATATGGTCGAAGAAACCCAGCCCTGTGCTGATGTCGCACTTACCGTTGCCGTCAAGGTCGAGCGACACAGTGATACGGGTTTCAGCAGTATTGCGAGTTACAGTTGCAGTGCGAGAACCACAACGGAGGAACTCGGTGATTTGTTGCCAGTTTTTGGCAACTAAGGCTGTATGCTCTGCGAGAGACGCGTCGGCGAGTTGTTGCATGGCGTTCTCATCCTGAGAGATAAGAATACCCTTGGCGCCGAGGTTGCGCGCGAGCATAATATCGGTGAAACGGTCACCTATAACGTAACTACCAGCAAGGTCGTAACTACCGTCCATATACTTGCCCAGCAACGCAGTACCGGGTTTGCGTGTAGGTTTGTTCTCATGCTCAAAAGTCACGTCTATAACCACATCGTCAAACTTCACGCCCTCGCCCTCAAGAGTCTTCATGATGAGGTTGTGGGGGCCGGTAAAAGTGTCGGTGGGAAACGACTCGGTGCCCAAGCCGTCTTGGTTGGTCACCATCACCAGTTCGTAGTCGAGAGTGCGCGCAATGAAGGCAAGACTGCCTATCACGCCCGGCAGGAACTCCAGTTTCTCAAACGAATCGAGTTGGTAGTCAACAGGCGGTTCAACAGCGATAGTGCCGTCGCGATCGATAAAAAGCGCACGCTTGAGCTGTTTATTTTCCATATTCAGTAATTTGTTTCATGAGTGTAACATTCTCGTCGTGAGTACCCACGGTGATGCGCAGGCATCCCTGACACTTCTCCACACGGTTGCGGTTGCGCACCACAGTACCCTGTTCCAACAGATACTTATAGAGGGCATCGGCATCGGTGACGCGAACCAGCACAAAATTGGCATCGGTGGGATAAATGTGCACGACGCAAGGCTGCGAAGCAAGAGAGTCGATGAGCCACTTGCGCTCGTCAAGGAGAGTGCGCACCTGCTGCTCAACCACCTCACGGTTTGCAAGGCGCTCGGCAACATACTGCTGGGTGAGCATATTCACATTATAGGGATACTTGACATTATTCATCAGAGAGATGATTGCGGGCTGGGCAAACGCCATTCCCAGTCGCACGCCGGCACTGCCCCATGCCTTGGAGAGAGTCTGCATTACTACAACATTAGGCATTTCGCCCAGGAATTGCAGCATCGAGGGTTTGGACGAGAAATCGATGTAAGCCTCATCAATCACGACAATGCACTTAGCATCGGCTGCAAAGG
>DCGA01000105.1:24071-24226 GCA_002314465.1 bacterium UBA1790
AAGCCGTGCCCGTGGGATTGTTAGGTGAACAAATCCACATCACCTTGGTGTGCTCATCGGCAGCACGGAGCATAGCGTCGAAGTTTACCGAGAAATCATCGTTGAGAGGCACTTTGCGGTACTCCACATCGTTGACATCGGCACACACCTGATAC
>DCGA01000116.1:0-4901 GCA_002314465.1 bacterium UBA1790
ACTTTGCAGCATAGCCCTTGACCATGTCATAGCGCACGCCTGTGTAGCCCAGGTCGTTGATGAGCTTGTCGAGGTAAGCGTGGCAGGTCTTCTGCACGTTCTCGCTGTAGTGGTCAAGGTCGCGCATACCGTCCCAACCCTCGCCGCTGTCGTTGTTGGCCGAGAGTTCGTAGCCATTGGCGTCGCAATATGTCTTGGTCTTGCCGCCGTCGTCGTTCTTTACAACGTCGGTCGACTTGAGCTGGTAAATCTCGCCCTTGTAGCTCTCGCGGGGGAAGATCACCCAGTTGCTGCCATCCTTGCGGTGGTTGATAACCACGTCGGCGATGATACCGGTGCCCTTTGCCTTGAAAGTGCTGATGAGTTCGCGCAGCTGTGTTTCGTTACCGAACGAGCTGGTGTAGTTGGTGAACAAGTAGTAGGGGTTGTAACCCATTGATGTGCCACCGCAGTAACCGCTCTGGGGAATCCAGATGAGGTCGAAGTATGATGACATCTCATCGGCTTGTGAAGTGAGCTTGGTCCAGCGGGAATCGCTGTATGAGTCCCAATAGAAACCTTGAAGCATAACGCCGTCGTACTGTGCGGGCCAACCCTGGGCGAGCATCAGAACGGGCATAAGAATTGCAACGAGTGTTGACAATATTTTTTTCATAGAGTGATAAATATAGGTATAAGTTTTTCTTGTTTGTTTTGTATGTGCAAATTTAATCAAACAGATGCAAATTACTGAAATATTGCATTGTATAGTTTGATAATATGATGTGCAATCGTTTGCATTCGCTCGTTGCGCGCAATAAAAAAGGCATGTCGTCGCGACATGCCTTTCTCGTAACAATGTAATCTTGTAACTGTAAGTAATTTAACTGTATTATTTCTTTTTCCTGCAGCTTTTATCAGCTGTTGAGGATGATGTTCAATACTGCGTTGATGTCGCTCACGTCGACATTTCCGTCGCCATTGATGTCGGCGCGGCCGTTGTAGGTGTCTTCACCGCCCAGGATAAGGTTGATGATGCAGTTTACATCGGTGATGTCAACCTCACCGTCGCCGTTCACGTCGCCGGTTACTGCGGGACTGCTCTTGGGCACGATGGCCATGAGGCCGCTGGTGCTGTAGTAGCCGCCGTTGGTGTAGACGAAGTCGGCTGTTTGGGGCGAACCCGTACCGGTGCTGAACACAACTCCGGTGGGCATGTTGCTCTCGTCCATCACGCCGCCGTCCCACAGGTATACCTTGGCACCGCTGGCTGTGGTTCCTGCCAGTGTAAGCTTCTTGCCGGGCCAAGTGCCGCCGGTGAAGTTCTTGCTACCGTTCCATATCCATGCGTTGGGGCTGGTGTAATCTGAACTTGCCTCTAAGTAGCAGAACAGATGGCCGTCGACCCACTTAGCGCACTCGGGAAGGGTTACCGACGCTGAGTCGTTCTTATAGACGCGTGTAACGTCGCTGTAATTGGTTGTACCGCTGTACTGCAGGTAGATGTCGTCGGTGATGCCGTTGATGTCTACAGTCTTCTCGCCTGCGCCGTTGTTGAGCACGAGGTTAAAGCTCACTGCGTTGTAGGTGGCAGTGTACCACTTCTTGCCGTCGCTGGTTGTTGCGGTGGTTGAGAGGTGGTCGCCGGGCCACTCGGCCGACAGGTTGCCCGAGCCGTTCCAAGCGTATACGTAGGGTGCTGCGGGAGCGCTTACATATACGTGGATGTCCTTCTTCTCGGTTGAGCCGCCTTCAATGTCCACGTTGTTGCTCACATAGTAGGCATAGTTGGTGCCCGAGCTCACGAGCTTAAAGCCGTTGGTGTCGACATCACTCACATAGCCCGACACGCTGAGCACTGTACCCACCGAACCCTGTACCTTCATCACATATCCGCCGCCTTGGGTGCCCTGTGAGATGATACTGCTCTGGTTGGTGATACCGGCAGCCTTGCGGGCCTTGATGAGCTGTCCTATCTCTTCCTGGTAAGCCTGGAAGTGGGCGAGGAGAATACAGGGAGTACCGGGCAATGCAAGGATGAATGCATTGGCAGCAAGCACGTTGTTCACGAGCTTGTCGGTGTTGCGGTATGTGTCGTGGTTGTCGATGAATGTCACAGCATAGCGGTTGTTGTTGGGGTCGCCGGCAATACCCTTGTCGCTCAATGCGCTCCAGTTGCCGTTGCCGAATGCGTTGTTGATGACATACTTCAGGGGGAAGTCAAATGCTGCGCTCTCGTAGCCAGTGTTCTTAATCCAGTTGGTAACGGCGCTGTGGCTGCCGTCCCAGTATTCGCCCACGCTGTAGGTGGGTTTTGCGCTCTGGTTGTACAGCTTGGTGTACTGTGCAGCGTAGCCCTTAACCATATCATAACGGAAACCTGCATAGCCCAGGTCGTTGAGCAGATAATCGAGATACAGTTTCACGTTCTTCTGTACGTTGGCGCTGGTGTGGTCCAGGTCACGCGAGCCGTCAAAGTTGTCGCCGGTATCGTAGGCACCGGTAAGGGTGTAGCCCTGAGCTGCTGCCTCGTCGTTACGGCAGATGTCGGCGTTTGACCATGAGATGGTATTGCCGTTCCATGTCTCGTTCACGAAGTCACACCAGCTGCTCTTTCCGCTCTTGTGGTTTATTACAACGTCCTCGATGATACCCACGCCCTTTTCCTTGTAGGTGTTGATCATAGTGCGCAGTGTGGTCTCGCTACCGAAAGCACTTGTCTGGTTAAACCAGTACACAGGGTTGTAGCCCATGCTCGAACTGCTCATGCAGTTGCCCGAGTTGGGGACCCAAATGAGGTCGAAGTACTGTGAATAGAGGTCGGCCTTGGAAGTGAGCACGGTCCAGCGAGAGCTTGAGAAGCTGTCCCAATAGAAACCTTGCATCATCACGCCACCATAGTTGGCGGGCCAGCCTGCAGCCATCATCACTGTGGATGCTGCAGCAGCTATCATGCTGAGAACGAATTTTTTCATTATGGTTTGGTTTTAGTTTTCCTCGTTAATGTTTATGGCAAAATTAGTGCAAATATACCGCTCGTTGCAAATGTATATATATAATTATGTGAAACGCAGAGTGCAATCGTTTGCATGGTTATACCCTTATGGTATAAAAAAGGCCGGAACCCGCATGGATTCCGGCCTGGATTGCGATGCCTTTCAGGGCATCTGTGCTGTTATCTAATAGTTAATTAGAGACCGAGCATGATGTTGATGATAGCATTAGCGTCTGATACGTCAACTGCACCGTCACCGTTTACGTCGGCTGCGGGGTTAGCTGCGAGTGTATCGTTGCCAAGCATGATGTTGAGAACGATGTTAACGTCTGATACGTCAACTGCACCGTCACCGTTTACGTCACCTGTAAGACCGGGAGCAGAAGCTGCCTCAATCTTGAAGGTAAGAGCTACGGGATTGAAGGTTACATTGTACTTGCCTGCGCAAGTCATCTTGTAAGAAGCGTCGCCGTTAGTTGAGAGCTGTGTAGCAACCTCAGCACCTTCTGTTACCTCTTCGTTAGCATCGAGGGGACCATAACGGAATGCGTTGATAGCATCCCATGAGCCCTTAGCGCCAGTGAATACGAAGTAGTTGTCGCCTTCGAATTCGAATTCGCAAGTGTAGTTGTCGGTCTCACCGTCCTTAACGAGTTCAACGGGGTTCTTGGGATCCCAGTTGCCGAATGCGCTACCGATAACGTAGTACTTCTGAGCGGGAGCATCTGTTGAAGTGCAAACGAGTGTGCGAGCTGTGAGGTCTACAGTGAGTTCGTAGTAACCCTGGGGAAGCTGGAAGCTGTAGTCGGTACCTTCGTCACCGAGGGCAACTGCTACGCCGAGTTCCTCAGCAAGCTGATAGTCGTTGAAGAGAGCGCCGAAACGATAGGGAGCGATACCTGCCCAGTTAGAAGCGGTCTTTGAGAGAGCCTTGGTGAAGCTGAAGTTACCTGCGCTGTCAGCGATAGCGATAGTAGTCTTGTAAACTACGTTGTCGGTAGTCTCCATCTTGGTACCTTCGTTGGTGTTCCAGCTCTGGCCGTTTACTGTACCCATTACATACAGACCGTCGGGGGTGATAGTCTCTTCCTCAACTTCGCCGTTGGGAGCAACAACGAGTGTGAGCTCTTCGAGGTTTACAGTAAGAGTGTAGTTACCGGCAGCTGTGATAAGGAATGCGTTGCCTGTGTCAACACCCATCTCGTTACATACGATAGTCTCACCGAAGTTGGTTGAGTTGATCTCGTAGTTGTTCCAGGGAGCAGCGAAACGATAAGGACCGATTTCGTCCCAACCGGTTGAAGTAGCTGCGAGCTTTGTTGTGAAGCTGAAGTAAGAACTTGCCTTGAAGTCAGCTGTGAGGGTAAAGATATTACCGTCGGTTGATGTCATAGCTGTACCTACTGAGGGGTCCCAGCCCTGATCGCCTACATTACCGAGAATGTAAACATCGGTTGCCTGCATGCCAAGGATTGAAGCGGCTGCGAGGCAAATTGTTGCGAAAAATTTCTTCATAATGATTAGTTAATGAATATTGATTTATAATTGAACGTTCAATTAAAAGGTTGGTTCAACTTTTTCGGGGTTGAACCAACCCTCTAACTTTTTTCTTGTTTTATTCTTCTACAGCCTGGAAGTAGAAGTTCTTGGTAGGGTCGTTGAAGGTAACCTTGTAGGTACCTGCAGTAGCCTTGATGTTGTCGCTTACGTTAGCAACACCCAGGGGGAACTGGAGGCTACCCCAGTCGTTGCCACACCATGAACCGTTAGCACAGAACTTGAACTCGCAGTCCTCGGCAAATGTCACGGTTGTGCTCCAGTCGTGGTTCTCAAGGGCTGCCTGTGTTGTCTCGGCAGTCATGAGGTTATCGGCGGGAGTCCACTGGGGAGACTGCCATGAACCGGGCATTGACATTGCGGTGAATGC
>DCGA01000116.1:4917-9707 GCA_002314465.1 bacterium UBA1790
CGACCCTCGATTGCCTCGTAGGTGATAACCATAGACTTCACGTTGAAGGTAATCTTGTAGTAACCCTCGCTGAGGCCGGGCATGATGTTCTCGGCGCTGCTCACACCGCTGGCATCCTCTACAGTGAAGAGTGCGTCGCTTGCTTTGTCCTTAGCGATGTAGGGATAGCGCTTGCCTTCCTGCTTGTAGATACGGAATGTAGAAGAGGGATTGAGCTTAGCACCGAAGATGAGCTCCTCGTAGTTCTCGGGATTGGGGAACATAGCTACACAAGATGCAGCCAGGTGGCTACCAGTACCGTTGCCAATGAAGTTACCGCTGATGTACCATACCTCGGGAACGGGTACGGGAACGATGGTTACGGTAAGCATCACGTCCTCTACTGTGTTGTGGATTGCTGCGCCGTTAACATATGTATAGGCGTCGATGGTCATGGGCAGCACGCGCTGCTCGCTCTGTGTGCCGGCAACCTTGATTACTGCACTTGTAACATTGGCGATGGTAGCCTTGTTACCCACGCAGGGGATGGTAGCCGACTTGGTCTTGTCGGCATTGTGGAGAGTAACCTGATAGAGAGTGAAGGCATCTTCCACGTTGCACTTAACCTCGGGTGTGAAGAGTTCGATTTCTTCAACACCTTCCATTTTATTGAAATCATAAGCCTGGGCGGGCTGGGAAGTTACTGCCACCTCAACGGGAGTCTCGGGACCATTGGTCATGGGGTCGGCCCAATCCTTGAAGTCCTCGTTACATGAAGAGAACAGGCCAGCCATCAAAGCTATTGATAATAATGATGCAATTTTTTTCATAATGAATTCTAAAATTGTTATCCTCTTGCCTGCGCGGGGCAGCACCATGGGGCGTCGCCCCGCGCGGTTAAGAGAATTAGTTGTTATTATTCAATTCTACCTGTGTCGTTAGAGAAGTTGAGGTAGAACTTCTGACCTGCCTTACCGTCAACGCGGTCTTGGTCGCCACCGGCACCGCGGTAAGAAATCTTGTTGCCGTCGAGGCCTACGATGAACTCGCTCTTCCACCAGTCGTAACCGGGAACCTTAACGTAAGCGCGTGCGCCGCCGTCGCCCGATACATCGTTGGTGAATGCGGGAGATACGAACTCGCCGTCGGCAGTTGCGGGAACCTCAAACATACAGCCTTCCTCGAGCTCCTTCCAGTCGGCGTTGGGAGTGATTGTACCCATCAGCCATACCTGGGGTTTGTTGAACTTAACGCTGTACTTGATGTCACGGCCTTCAACGCTCATGGTGATAATCATGAGGTACCAGCCGGGCTTGCTTGAAGCAATGTTGCCGCCGCCGTCGATGATTTCGTCACCAAGTTCGCTCTCGGGATCTACGGTGATGCCAGCGAAGCCGACTTCGCCACCGTCCCAAGCAGTAGCTGTGTTGAACTTGATACCGCTGTCATCAATGTATACCATGTGCCACTGGATGTGTTTAGCTTCGTATACAGGAGCAGTAGTAACAGCATTATCCCAATTCCAACCGCAGAAGTTACCCACGATGTAAAGTTCGGCGGGAAGTTCAACGGGAGGCAGTGAGAACTCAAGTGCCACGTTGTTCAGCGAAACCACGTTACTCTTGATGCGTGATGCCTCGTAGGCTGCACCGGTAGTAGCTGTAATCACAGCCTCGGCCTGGAAGTAAATGGGCATTGTCATGGGGAAGTCTTCCTCGGTCTTGCCCTTCTCGAGCATCATGGTTGTGAGAGTGCTTGCGAGAACTGCAGCGTCGAGTTCCAGCTTGGGAGCCTTAGCGTTAATCTCCATGAGCTGTGCATCGCTCATGTCGGCTTCGGTCGCTACATATACATTATAGGTAGTTGCAGCGGGGAAGCCATAGTTGGGCTGGCTGCAAGTGAGCGTGATAGTTTCCGAACTTGCAAGGTCGAGCTGGTTGTTTGCGTTAGCGGGAGCGTTAAGCACAAACTCGGTGGGCTCGGTAATGACGGGGTTCGAATCATTGTCATCGCTACATGCTGTAAACAGGCAGAGGCCGCACAGCATCAGTAATGTTGACTTGATATATTTTTTCATATTATCTTAATCTCAAAGTGTTAAACCGATAATTACTTGTAACCTTCGTTCTGCTGGAGGTTGCGGTTAGCAACGAGGTCTGATGAAGGAATTGCGAAGAGGTTACGGTAGCTCTCAAAGTTGCGGCCACCATATTCGCCACCCTTCCATTGCCAGAGGTAGTTTCCGTTGCCACCGTACATGCCGTTGCGGATGAGGGTTGAACGGCGAAGGCCTTCGAAGTAGAACTCGCGGCTCCACTCGTCAACAACATCGGCAACGCTCTTAATCTCCTTGGGAGTTGCGTTAGCGCGGTCGCGGATAACTTTCACATAATTGGTAGCGGCAGTAAAGTCCATCATGTTGGCAGCAGCCTCGGCTGCGATGAGGTAAGCCTCAGCCTTACGCATCATGAATACGTCCATGTCGGGATGGGTTGCATCGCTCACAGGGCTGTTGTCGGTTGTGAGGTTGTTGAACTTAGCAACTGCATAGCCGTGCTTGAATGTACCGGGGTCGGTGATGTTGAGTGTGCGGCCCTTAGTGTCGAAGAGTGCACGGTCGTCACCTGCAGCGAGAGCTGTGTCATAAGCTGCGAGACCCTCGGGAGCGTCGTCGTAGGGGAAGAACTTGCGAACGAGGTCGGGACGTGCGCGGTTACCACCCCATGCCTGACCGCTAACACCGTTTACGGCGCGCTTTGCTGCGTCGGTGTAGAAGTCGTCATAGCGCAGGTCGTGCATGTCACCGTCGTGGGTAGATGCGATGAGGAACAGTGCTACACCCCATGAAGTGGTGCGCTCGCCGTCGCTCAGGATGGGGAAGATTGCCTCATAAGCAGCGCTTGTGCGGTCGTTGTCGCCCATGAACAGCATCTGGTAGGGAGTGAACTCCCAAGTGTCGGTGAAAGTGTTTTCGGTACCGGGTTCGGTGAGTGTAACTTCCTTAGACGAACCGGTTGTGTTCAGGATGTAGGGAGAGTTGATAACCTTATCGGCATACTTCTGTGCCTCTTCCCAGCGTGTACCTTTACCATAGCTCATTGAGTTGATATAAAGGCGTGCAAGCAGCAGCCATGCAGCAGCCTTGTCAACGCGGCCATAACGGTCGTCACCCTTGCGGTGGGGCATTGCGTCGGCAAGTACCGAACTGTTGTCTTCGCTTTCACCTGCGATTGCGAGAAGCTCGCTCTCGATGAAGTCGAATGTCTCACTTGCGGTGTTCTGCTTGGGTTTCTCGCTTGAGATTGTAGTAGTGAAAGGAATATTGCCGAAACCGTCCATCAGCAGATAGAAGGTGAAGGCGCGCAGGAAGCGTACCTCGGCTGTCATTGTTGCGTCCTTGTCGCTGAAGTCCTTGAGGTATTGGTTACAGTAAGAAACACCTACACAAAGACGATAGTAGTAACCACGCAGCATGGGATGGCTTGCGTCGTATGTGTTAAATGTGTATCCGGGGATACCTTCGTCACCCCAACCGCACATAGCCTCGTCGGTTGTGAGCTCCTGGCTGCACCAGTACTGGCGATAAAGACCAGATGTACCGCCGTCAATACCGTCAACGTCGCAGTCACCGCTTGCACCGCCGTTACCAGCGAGTGCAAAGTTGGCGTAGCACTTGTTGAACAATTGTGTTGCATCTACCTCGGTCTGCACTGAAGGGTCAATGGGCTCAACATGCAGGTCATTGATGCAAGAAGAAAGTCCTACTGACAGCAGTAATGCTGCCGCGGGAGCGATATATTTAAAAATCTTGTTCATTTTTCTTGTTACTTTAGTGAATTAGAAATTCAGTGAGAGACCCACGATGAATGAGAAGGGACGGGGATACAGGTTGTTGTCGATACCACCGTAAACCTCGGGATCGAGGCCCTTGTACTTAGTGATGCAGAATACGTTGTTTACTGTAGTGTAAACACGACCGCCGATGCCCTGATAGCTTGCGCCCTTGAACAGGCCGTTGAAGCTGTAACCGAGGGTGATGTTGTCCATCTTGAGGAACGAAGCGTTCTGTACCCAGCGGTCGCTCAGGGTTGCATATGTGTCATAAGTCTGCCAACCGTAGTCAACAGCGCTCTTGAGGCGGTTGTTCAGGTAGTTACCCGATACGCTCTCAAGAATAGCCGAAGTACCTACGTTGCGGAAACCGCACTCGGTGTCGTTGAATACGTAGTTGCCGATGCTTGCACGCATGTTGAAACCGAAGTCCCAGTTCTTATAGTCAAGACGTGCGTTGAAGCCCATGGTAACGGGAGCGTCGGGGCTCTTGTAGAAGTACTTGTCCTTGTCGCTGATGACGCCGTCGCCGTTGCGGTCAACAACTACACCCTCGATGGGCTTGCCGTTCACGTCATATACCTGCTGGTATACGTAGTAAGAGCTCTTGGGGTGACCCACTGCGTGTGCCTGTGAGTTAACACCTGTACCGCTGCTGATACCACCTGTGGGAACGAAGTAGTCGGGATCGTCGTCGATGAGGTCGGTAATCTTGTTGTTCTGCCAGTTGAAGTTGTAACCCAGGTTCAGGGTAACATCCTCGGTAGCGATTGCCTTGTAGTTGATTGCGAACTCAACACCCACGTTCTTGAGTGAACCGATGTTCTGGTTCACCTGGTTGCGGAAGTTGGTCATCGCTGCAACTGATGCATAGTTGATAAGATCGGTTGTCTTCTTCTGGTATACATCGATGCTACCAGTGAGACGGTTGTTCTGGAAACCGAAGTCAACACCTACGTTGGTAGTGGTTGTGGTCTCCC
>DCGA01000195.1 GCA_002314465.1 bacterium UBA1790
TTAGGGTTTAGGGTTTAGGGTTTAATGTTTATTGTGGGCTGAAGGCCCTTGAAAGGATATGGTAAAGATTAACGATATAGTGCGATTTCTCAATGATGTGGGAGGTGGTCGCGTAACACGAATTGACGGTAAGACAGTCTATGTAGAAGACGAGGATGGATTTGAGCGTCCTGCCCTCGCCAAAGAAGTAGTGGTTGTGGGCGAAGCCGGCACCAAGGCTTCGACCTATGAGCGTCCGCTCGACATAAAGAGCAAACTCGTTGAGCCCGATGAGCCCAAGAAGCGCATCGAGCCGCAACCGGTGTCGGAGCCTGTGTATGAGACTCCCGAAGGCGAGAAACTGAACATCGTGCTGGCATTTGAGCCGCGCGAAATCAAGCATCTCAACACCACCACATTCTATACATCGCTCGTCAACGACAGCAATTNNAATTACTTCCTGTATTTCACCTACATGACGCGAGGTGACCAACAGCTTGACTGGCAGGTGCGCTACCACGGCCTCGTTGAGCCCAACTTCATCCAAGAGATAGACGAGGTGGGCCACAAGGACCTGGGCGACATGACACATGTAGCCGTGCAATACATCGCATTCAAGAAAGACAAGGGATTCTCGCTCAAGAACCCTGCGCTCGTAAACCGCAAACTGGACTTCACCAAGTTCTACAAACTGCATTGCTTCGGCGACAGCGAGTACTTTGAGGATGCCCAAGTGCTCACTATCGATATTACACGCAATGACCTTCCCACTAAGGAAATGCACATCGACAGCGGTGCCCTTGAAACAGCCATGAGGCAAAAGAAAGACGAGCGACAGAAACAACGCCCCATTTCGCGCCCTAACGAGAAACACAGCAATGAGCCCATCATCCAAGACCTGCACATTGCCGAACTCATGGATAACCTTGCAGGAATGACCAAGGCCGACATGCTCAATTACCAGATAGACAAGTTCCACGAGGTAATGCGCGCTAACCTCAGGCACACCGGAAAGCGCATCGTGTTTATCCACGGCAAGGGCGAGGGCGTATTGCGCCAAGCCATCCTGCGCGAACTCAAACGCCACTATCCGCAATGCGAGGCACAGGACGCAAGTTTCCAGGAATATGGTTTCGGAGCAACCCAAATAATCATCCACCACAAGAAGTAAACTAACACACACAGTTATGATTTTCTGGTTTTCGGGTACGGGCAACAGTCTGTGGGCAGCCAAGCAGCTTGCCACAGCACTTAACGACACCCTTGTAGACATAGCACACGAGCACACCCATGGCAATCACGAGTACACATTGCGTACCGGTGAGAGCATCGGTTTTGTGTTTCCCACCCATGCGTGGGGTCCTCCTCCCATGGTATGTGACTTTGCACGCGACCTCATCGTGAACGGATACTCGGCCACGACCCATTGCTACATGGTTACCACATGCGGTGATGACATAGGCCTTACCGTCGAGATACTGCAAAAGGCATTGGGCGACTTCAAACTCAATGCGGCATTCTCATTGCAGATGCCTAACACCTACATCTGTCTTCCCGGCTTTGATGTAGACAGCCACGACACCGAGCACAGCAAACTCATGGCAGCCAAGCAACGCATAGGCCATCTCATTACCGCCATTGCCGAGCGCCGCAATGTGATAGACGTGGTGCGCGGCGCAATGCCATGGACCAAGTCGCACATCCTGCGCCCGCCTTTCGTGTCACAAGGCATGAACGACAAGCACTTTATGTGCGACAGCGATGCATGTACCCGTTGCGGCAAGTGTGTCGCGCAGTGTCCTATGGGCAACATCGTCCGCACTGAAGGAGGCACACCACAATGGAACGGTAACTGCACCATGTGCCTGCGATGCCTGCACTTGTGTCCCGCCCGCGCCATAAATTACGGCAAGGCCACGGTGAAGAAAGGCCGCTACCACCATAGCGAATTCAAGTAAATACTGGCATAATAATTGCAACTAACTATAATATGAATACATTAGGCCGCTGGATACGCAATATATTGATATTTTTCTTTGTCTCTACCATAGGAATGGTAGTGGCACTAAAGTATATTCCCGTGTACTTCACTCCGCTCATGTTCATACGCTGCACCGAGCAGATATGTCGCGGGGAGTCGCCTCGTCTCAAGCACGAGTGGGTTCCGTTAAACAAGATATCGCCCAATGCACCCCAGGCAGTAATGGCAAGCGAGGACAACCTGTTCCTTGACCATAACGGATTTGACATTGACCAGATACTCCAGGCGCGCAAAGAGGCACAGCAAGGCAAGCGTGAACGCGGTGCAAGCACAATCTCGCAACAAACCGCCAAGAATGTTTTCCTGTGGCCGGGCAGCAGCCGTGCCAGCAAGTGGGTGAGGAAAGGTTTTGAAGTGTACTTCACTGTTCTCATAGAGAAGATATGGGGCAAACAGCGCATCATGGAAGTGTATCTCAACAGCATTGAGATGGGCGACGGCATCTACGGCATTGAGGCCGTGAGCCAGACAAACTTTGACAGGCCGGCGTCGGACATCACAAAGAAACAAGCGGCGCTGGTAGCGACAACCCTTCCCAACCCCTTGAACCGAGACAGCGCGCATCCCACCAAGTGGATGAACAAACGCAGCAACAAGATTATCGACCTGATGGGCAAAGTGAAACGCTTTCCCTATCCCGAAGACAACGAGGACAAATGAAAAGACTGGCACTAATCATGATAGCCATGGCATTCATGGCAAGCGCATCGCATGCAGCAAGCAAGAAACAGCAACTCGCGGCATCGCTCGACTCGCTCTTCTCGAGCGTGTACCACGAGGGCGAACCCGGAGCGGCAGTAGTGCTGCTGAAAAACGGCAAGAAGGTGTGGGAACACTGCTACGGCATCGCCGACATTGAGACCAAGGCGCCGATTACACCCAAGACCAACTTTTGCATCGCCTCGGTATCAAAGCAGTTCTCGGCTGTAGCAATCCTGCAACTTGCCGAGCAGGGCAAACTCTCGCTGAAAGACAATCTGCACAAGTTTTTCCCCACATGGAAGGCCTCGTTCTACGACCAGATAACGCTGCACCACATCTTGAGCCACACATCGGGCATACCCGATGCACGCGACCGCAGTAACCTGCAGTTCAAACTCACTGCCACCGATGTGGAAAGCGCCAGTTACATGGAAACCCTCGACCACCTGAACTTTACTCCCGGTGACGGACACTACGAATACATCAACCCCACATTCCAACTCGCTTACCAAATCGTTGCAAAGGCTTCGGGCGAGGACTTTGAAACCTACATGAAGCGTCACATCTTTGATATAGCGGGTATGAAGCACACTCAGTACTTCGCTGCCGGTCGCGCCATCGAGAACATGGCACACGGCTATGACTGGAACGAGGAGAAGAAGATGTGGGAAGAATATGACTACGGCGAGGAGAGTTTCTTTGCCACCAAGGCCGACGGAGGCATATACACATCCATCACCGACTTTGCCAAGTGGGAACGCGCGCTGCGCGACAACAAGGTGATGAGTGCGGCAAGCAAGGCAAGCGCCTACACCCCCAAGGTCACCATACCAGCCGAAGCCAACTACGGCCACCAGCAGCACACCGGCTATGGCTACGGATTCTTCATCCAGAGTATCCCCGGACGCTACCCCATCGTGTATCATCTGGGCGATAACGGCGGCTTCAAAATCTATGCCGGCAAGATACCCGCAACCGATGTTCCGCTGCTGTTCTTCAGCACCCGCCCCAACATTGACCGTTTGGGTATGGTCAACATCATCTACGACCGCATACAGGAACTCTATCCCGAATGGATAGTCAAGAAATAAAAAAAACAACCTTATATAGTTGTATATTAAAAAATTTGGTGTAATTTTGCAACATCAAGTTTGGGGCACTAGCTCATCTGGTAGAGCGCAACACTGGCAGTGTTGAGGTAAGCGGTTCGAGTCCGCTGTGCTCCACATTCTTCACCCGGTTTCGACCGGGTTTTGTTTTAGAGTAACCATCGGTATATGAATATTGTCTGGATAAGTGCACTCGGCCTGTGTGCAGCCACCCTCATCGGTTCGCTGCTGGGCTTTATCATCAAGGAGTTACCGCACAAGTGGAACGACACCGTGCTGGGATATTGTGCCGGCATCATGCTTGCCGCCGCTACATTAGGTCTCATCGTGCCCGCCTTTGACATGAGCGAGACAACGCAGTGGTGGATGGTAGCCGCGGGCGTAATGGCAGGCGCATTGTTTCTCAACGTGCTTGACCTTATCACGCCCCACCTGCACCACATCACGGGCCTTGATCCCGAGCAGCATGTCAACAACAAGACGCTCAACAATGTATTGCTGTTTGTCATGGCCATTGCGCTTCACAAGTTGCCCGAAGGCATGGCCGCCGGCGTGAGCATGACCACAGCCGAAAGCAGCGATGCAGCCAAGAGCCTCGTGGTGTCGATGGGTATTGCCCTGCAGAATATCCCCGAGGGCATGGTCATCATTGCCCCGCTGTTGCTGGCCGGCATCAGTCGCGTGCGTACACTCGTTATCTCGCTTGCCATAGGTCTGCTAGAGGTGGTGGGAGTTTGGCTTGGATTCGGCCTCGGTGCTGTTTCGGCATCATTCCTGCCTGTATTCCTGGGATTTGCCGGAGGCTCAATGCTCTATGTAACCAGCGATGAGATGATACCCGAAACCCATACCCATGGCTACCAGAAACAGGCGACTTATGCCCTGTTATTGGGCTTCATGACGCTATTGGTTATGGAAAGATTATTTGCTTAACAACATTTAAAAAATTTTGAGGAAAGAAAAATAATTCCTACCTTTGCGCCCGTATTAGACTAATAGGCTACAAATTATACAAGTACACACATTATGAACAACTTTTTAGATTGTTTAGGTCAATGGATTATCAACGCGAGCGATGTCGTATGCGGATATCCTGAATTCTTGCTGCTGATAGGCGGCGGACTCTTCCTATTAATTTACTCGGGCGCGGTATCAATCACCAAATTACCGCACGCAATACGCGCACTTCGTAACCGTCAGGCTCAGGACAGCGGTAAGGACAGCGGCCAGATTAGTTCTATTCAGGCACTGCTCAGCGCTATCGCTGCTACAGTGGGTATGGGTAACATTGCCGGTGTGGCAATCGCACTCTCTATTGGCGGCCCCGGCGTAATCTTCTGGATGTGGGTGAGCGCCATCGTGGGTATGAACACCAAGTTCTTTGAGGGCGTACTCTCTATCATGTATAAAGGCAAGGACAGCAACGGCGAAATCCAGGGCGGTCCCATGTATATCATCACCGAAGGCATAGGCAAGAAGTGGAAACCCCTTGCCATGGCGTTTGCCATCTTCGGCATCTTCGGCACATTATGCTTTACGCAAGCCAACCAGCTCGTTGAGAGTTTCACAACCGTGTTCACCACCCCCATGGGCATTGAGAACACCGTGGGCCTGCGATTCTCGATGGGTGTGATAATGATTATCGTGGTAGGTATTGTGGTGCTGGGCGGCATCAAGCGCATCGCCCAACTTGCATCGCGCATCGTTCCCATCATGGTGGTGTGCTACTTCATCCTTGTGGCTATCATCATGGTTACCAATTATGACATGCTCCCCGCTGTGTTCAAGTCAATCTTTGAGGGCGCGTTCAGCATGAAGGCAGGCTTCGGCGCATTTGCCTTCGTGGCACTCACCGGTGCACGCCGCGCGGCATTCGTCAACGAGGCCGGTGTGGGTACCGCATCGATGATGCACGGAGCGTCGCGCAATAACGACCCCGTACGCGAGGGTCTCATCGCGATGCTCGGTCCCGCCATCGACTCAGGCTTTGTGTGTACACTCACAGCAATCCCCATTCTCATTGCGGGCCAGTATTCAGGTCTCACCGAGGTTAAGGGCCTCTATATCGCCCTCAACTCATTCGGAGCCCTTCTCCCCTACGGCCAGTACATGCTCATGCTCATCGTGTTCTTCTTCGCCTTCAGCACAATGTTCTCTTATTCTTACTACGGGCAAAAGTGTACAGGCTTCCTCTTCGGCGCGAAGAACGGCAAGTACTACAACTACTTCTACCTGGGCACAATCCTCATCGCAGCCGTGATGCCGCTCGATGCACTGGTGGGATTCATGGACCTTGCGTTTGCCGGCATGGCAGTGTGCACGATGTTCACACTCATTTACCTGAGTCCGCGTGTAAAGGCACAAATCAAGGAATATTTCAAGTAAAATATAGTTTAACTACTTCTAACTATACCAGCGAGCGGAGTCCATGTGGCTCCGCTCTTTTTCTTGCTGTCTATCCCATACCTAAAGGCATGGGGGGCGATGCGAGGGCATGGTATCCAGCCATATCGACATACCTGCGGCATGTCTGCATGGCTGGCTATTTTATCACATCCCTATGGGGATGTTTTTGGGGGACGAGCGCCATCTATGAGAGCGAGGGAGCTTCCTTGACAGGGTGTGGGGATAATGCTTTTGCCCTTTCG
>DCGA01000016.1:0-2923 GCA_002314465.1 bacterium UBA1790
TTGCCAGCGTAGAGTCCCTTAACGAATGCGCGGTACTCGTCGCCGTCCATAAGGTCGAGCATCTTATTGTTCATATTAACGGTGAAGCTACCGTTGTAAGATACGCTGGGCTTCTGACCACGCTTACCCTTCTTGGTAGTGATGATGATGACACCGTTAGAACCGCGGCTACCGTAGATAGCGGCTGCACTCGCGTCCTTAAGAACGTTGAAGCTTTCGATATCCTGGGGGTTGATCATACCCAGACCGTTGGGGAAACCCTTAACACCTGCGTTGTCCATGGGAACACCGTCGATAACGATGAGGGGGTCGTTGCTTGCGTTGAGCGAGCTACCGCCACGGATACGGATGGTTGAGCTACCACCGGGGGTACCACCGTTACTTGTAACGCTCATGCCGGGAACCTTACCCGCGAGCATATCCTGTGCACTTACTACAACACCCTTGTTCTTTGCATCGGGCTTGAGGGCAGTGACACTACCGGTAACGTCTGATTTCTTTACAACGCCATAACCAATAACTACCAGGTTGTCGAGTACCTGTGAGTCGTCGTTCATGACAATCTTGAGCTTAGAAGCAGCAGCAACTTCCTGGGTCTGGTAACCGATAGAAGATACCTGCAGCTTTGCTCCTTGTTTCACATTGCTAAGTGTGAAATTACCGTCAAAGTCGGTAACAGTTCCTGTTGTTGTACCCACAACGCGTACCGAAGCACCGATAACGGGTTCACCTGTTGCATCCTTGACGATACCGTTCACAGTAATCTGTGCGTATGCGCCAATAGACAGGAGGAGTCCCATCACCAGAGCCAAAAGGCGTGCGGGAATTTTAAAGGTTTCCTGCTTCATCTTTTGATTTTTGTTTAGTTAGTATTATGTTTTTTTTATTGTTGTCGGTTTTCAATAGTCGATACAGACAGGTTGCTATAGGTTTCCGAACAATCTACTGTAAGCGCAATTAAATATAATCACACAAAGATAATACATTGTATGTCAACTTTAATATAATAGATGTGTTAAATTATTTATGATTTGTGTGCAATCGTTTGCATCAATCGTTTTTTTTTCTTAATTTTGTTGCAGTCAAAACCACCCATCTTTTTTAACTATGGACGAATCGCATGTATTAACCATGAAGGATATAGCCCGCAAGCTTGGCGTGTCGGTGGCTACGGTGTCGCGTGCCCTTAAGGACAGCCCCAGCATCAGCAAGGAGCGCCGTGCTGCCATCCAGCAGTATGCTCGCGAGCACAATTATTATCCCAACGTCATCGCCGAGCAGTTGCGCAACATCCGCAAGAGTCCGGTGAAGACCATAGGCGTCATTCTCCCCGAGTTTGTACACTACTACTTCAGCACGGTGCTGTCGGGTATTGAAGATACCGCGCAGCAGCTGGGTTACCGCATCATGGTGGCGCAGAGCAAGGAGCAGTATGAGCGCGAAGTGCGCATCTGTGAATCGTTCTACCAGAACAAGGTGTGCGGCATCATCGTGTCGCAGGCCAAGGATACGGTGCAATACGACCACTTCGTCAAGCTCGAGAGCGAGGGTGTGCCTCTGGTGTTCTACGACCGCATTTGCCCGGCGCTTAATGCCAGCCGAGTGGTGGTCGACGACTATATGGGCTCGTTCAAGGCTGTGTCTCACCTCATCGAGCGCGGTTGCAAGCGCATTGCGTTCTTCGGCACTTCGCCCAATATGGAGATAGGCAAAAACCGCTTCAACGGCTATAAGGACGCGCTTTACCATCACGGGTTTACTCTTGACGAGTCGCTCGTGAAACTGTGTGACAAGCGTGCCGATGCCGAGAAGATTGTCCCCGAGATGCTCAAGATGAAAAACCGTCCCGATGCGTTTTTCGCCGTGAACGACGATACAGCCATCGGTATCCTCTATGTGGTTAAGCACGCTGGTTTTAAAGTCCCCGAGGATATATCTATATGCGGTTTTACCAACGGTGACCGTGCCGTTGCATGCGATCCGCAGCTCACCACCGTGGAGCAACGTGGTTATGATGTGGGAAGCGAGGCCGTGAACATTCTCGTGGGGCTTGTTGAGGGTACAATCTCGCGCTCTCACGCCGAGAAACGCATTGTCAAGACTCGTCTCGTTGTGCGTGGCACAACTAAGTAGAAAAGTATTATTCGTTAAATAGAAAACGAGAGAGTTTTTTGACTCTCTCGTTTTTGTATTGTATAGTGGCGATAGGCCTATCTTAGTTGTTGAGGATGATGTTGATTACCTCGTTCACGTCGGTCACATCGACCGCACCGTCGCCGTTCACATCGGCGCTCGGATAATTGCCGCTGCCCAGCATCACGTTGAGGATAGCGTTTACATCGCTCACGTCGACGGTGTCGTCACCGTTCACGTCGCCTTTCACAACCTCGGCAACCGCATCGGGGTGAAGGTCGATAGCACCGGCTACTTCGGTCGATGTCTCGCCCAGCCAACCGCACTGCTGCAGTATGCCGTTGTACACTTTGATGTATTTCACCTGCTTCAGGTTCACGGGATTGCCCTCGGCGTCAACAGCCCAGTCGAGTTTGAATCCCGGGTTTTGTATTTCGGTGGGTGTACCGCCTGTGTACTTAAAGTCGGGGCGGTTGTCCACATAGCCCCAGCCGTAGAAATACTGCACCCAGTAGGTGCCCTCGCCGCTCTCGTCGGTGGCGTTGCACCTCAGTTTGCTGCCCTCAAATGTCATTGTGTCGCCCTCGTACCATGCGGGCCAGTAGCTTTGGGTGTGGAAAGAGTTTTTGTACACATGGCCGCTCTTGAGGCTGTCCACACTGTTGCATGTCCATGCCACATAGCTGGTGTCGGTAATCGACTTGTTCTTGGGGTCGGGAGTCGCAACTTTGTCGGCGGCGGGCTTGTAGTAGGTAATCTTGAAGTCATGTTGGGTGCGTGGCTTGTAATT
>DCGA01000016.1:2941-4755 GCA_002314465.1 bacterium UBA1790
ACTCGCTGCCTGCCAGTTCATACCACGGGCCGTTAAGGTCGTTGGCTACCATCACGATGCCCGGCTCGCTGCTTCCGCGGTCGGTTGTGCCGGTAGCGGCATAGGCGTTGCCGAATATCTGCAGGTCATACTCGCCCTTCACGTTCACGACGGGATGGTCAAAGCTGAAAATCACATAGCCGCCGTAGCTGCCCAGCGATATCATGCCGTCGGCAACCACGTCCTCGCCTTCGTCCTCATCGTAATAGCCGCATATGTAAGACGCTACCTTCTTGAGCACATCGGCCTTGGTGTCGGTTGCCGTTGCTGCGGGCAGTGCGTTGACAAACTGGCCCGGAGCGGGCAGGAAGTCGTGCACCGTTGTAATGTATTTCTTGTTTTGTGCGACTGCGCTCATAGTCATGAGCAGTGCAAGTGCGAAGAATAACTGTTTCATATCGTGTTACGCTTTATTGTTCGTTGGTGTTTTCGCCCAGGAAAACGAAGTGGGCGGGGATATCGCCGGTGCGCACGTCCCACTTGAGCACGCCGTCGCTGCCGTAGCAGTAGAGGCGCCCGGGCGTAACGTAGTCGCGGGCATCGGCCACGTAGATGTCCTTGGTGATGGGGTGTACGGCAATGGCATAGGGTACCTGTATCGCTGCTTCGGTACCGTCGGTGATGAATTTGCGGGATACAACTTCTTGCGTGAGCGTGTTGATGATGGCATAAGACACTTCGTTGCTCATCGTCACGTTGCTCCACTGCGCGCTCACCACATACAGCGAGTCGCCGCTCATCCAGCACGAACTTGCGGGTATGTCCATCGCCTTAACCATGCGGTGCTTGCGCAGGTCGTAGGCGTGGATGTTGCTCGCCTCGTCATAGTAGTCGCCGCGCGATACCACCCACAGTATGCCGTGGCGGTCGGCAATCACGTTTGCCAGGTTGATGGCAATGGGTATGCGCTCAATCTCCTTGAATGTCTCCACGCTGATTACCGACAGCGTGTTCTCATAGTTGGGCACCATGTAGCCGCCCGAGTTGGCAACGTAAATCTTTCCGTCGGCTATGTCGAGGCCGTCGGGCTGGAAGCCCACGAGGCACTGGTCCACAACCTTCATTGTGGCGGTGTCTATCTTGGCAACATAGCCTTGCTGCTTGTAGGTGGGGTCAATCACCACCGGGCCGGCGTAGCTTGTCACATAGGCATAACCCTTGTAGAACTTGATGAAACGACAGTTGGGTATTTCCACCTGCCCCAGTCGTTTAAGGGTGTTCTTGTCCATTATTTCCACCTTGTTGGAGCAGTTGATGACCGCATACAGGCGGTTGCCGTATATGCCCAGGTCGTTGCCCACGTCGCCTATCTCCTTGGGAACATCGGGATTGGCCTTGCCATACATGTTGCGCGTGTAGGCGCCTGTAGAGTAGTCAAGATAGTCGAGTGTAGCCTTGTTGCTGCCCATGTTGCCCTCGTTGAGCACATACATGCCCTTGACGCTTGTGAACTCGGGCTGTGACACCTCCACTGTCTCGGGGATGAAGATGATATCATCCTCGCGACAGCCGGCCAATGCGATGGCGGCAATGCAAAGCAGTGTGTATAGTAGTCGGTTCATCGTTAAATGTCAATTTTGAGGATAAACTTATAGTTGCGACCCGGCATGGGGTAGTTGAGAATCACGTCGTAGTACTGGTTGAGGAGGTTGTTGACCTCGGCAGTGACCTTGATGCGTGCCTTGCCCCAGTTGAATGTGTAGTTGGCCGAGATGTCGTGGGTATACCACGGCTGCTCGTGGTTGGCGGGGATGTTCGAACTGGTGTGGTATCGC
>DCGA01000016.1:4785-7594 GCA_002314465.1 bacterium UBA1790
CCACGTAGATGAAACTGTAGTTGAGCTCCACGTCGCGCCATGCCACATGGCCCACCACGCTGCCGCTGTGCCAGGGTATATAGGCTATCTGGCTCTTGTAGGTGCCGCCGTCGCTACAGTCGGTGGGGTCGCTGTAGTCTTGCGCACGCTGGTAGGTGTAGGTGAGGTTAAGGTCCAGGCGCAGGTCTTGCATGGGACTTGCCGTGGTGCGTGCGGTGATATCTATACCGCGTATTTTCACCTTGCCTATGTTCATCATCATCCAGCGGTACTGACCCGTACCCTTGGGTACGGCTATAATCTTGTCGGTCACGTGGTTGTAGTAGGCATCGGCGCTCAGCTTGATGCCGGTGATGAGGCCTCCCTCGGGCATAACCTGATACTGCGCACCCACGTTATACTGGTCGACATACTCGGGGCGCAGCGATGCATTGCCTATGTCGGTGTAATACAGGTCGTTGAATGTGGGCATGCGGAAGATGCGCTTGTAAAATGCCCTGAAGTTGAGGTCGTGCTGCACCCACGGAGCATAACTGATGAATGCCGCAGGTGTGAACTTGTGCATCCATGTGCTGTGCTTGGCCACTATCGTGCCGTTGTTGGTGGACGAGTACAGGTCGTTGACCATGGTGTAGAGCAGGCTTGCCTGGGCCTTGAACCCTCCCAGCGTATAGGCTGTGGCGAGTGCTGCAAGGCCTGTGTGGCGGGTGGGGTAGGAGAAGTTGACGAGTGTCGACTTCAGGTGGTTCCACTTGTAGTCCACGCTCAGGTTCACGTCCCAGTCGTGCACGATTGTGTATTTGTTGGCGCTCGACAGGTATAGTTCGTCTTGCCAGAACTTGTTGTCGATGAGCATGAGTGTGGTGTCGGGGTTGTTGTAGTGCATGAAGTCGCGCGCATACTTGGCGTTGAGCTGCATCTCATAGCGCTCGCTCATTCTCTTCTGCCAGCCGCCCTGGGCAAAGAAGTTGCGGTCCCACTGGCGCTGCGAGGTCTTCCACACGTTGTTCACGATGGCTCCGGGGATGCCGCGCTCGCTGTCGTAGTAGTAGAACTTGGCGTTCCAGCGGCCGTCGGTCATTGCGCCGAACAGTGCTCCCTCGGCACGGAATGCCTGCACATCGCCGTTCTTGCGCACTGCCGTGGTGTCCCATGCCAGTGTGCCGTCGCTGAACTTCTTGCGGTAGCGGAAGTGGTATTGGCCTGTGGCATAGGTGTACTCGGCATTGAGCGAGAGGCTCACGCTGCGACTCAGTTTGTGCTCCCATCTCACGCTGGGATTGGCAAGGCCGAACGAACCTGTGCGCATGGTGAAGTTGAAGTTGTCGCGTTTGCCGTTCTTGAAAACAGGCTTGCGTGTGCGCAGGTATATGGTTCCGGCGCTGCCATAGTCGCGTGCCGGCTGGAATATCTCGCTCTTTTGACCGTTGTACAGCGATATCTCGTCGATGTTGTCAAGCGAGAACTTCCCCAGGTCTATTTGTCCGTTCTGTGCGTTGCCCAGCTGGATGCCGTCATAGAACACGCCCATATGGTTGGTTCCCATACTGCGTATGTCCACGGTCTTGATGCCGCCCACACCGCCGTAGTCCTTTATCTGCACACCCGAGAAGTAGCGTATGGCATCGGCTACGCTGTGGCTGTTGAGGCCCTCGAGCGCTTTCCCCTTGAGTACCTGGGCAGGGATGACCTCGGCATAGGGCTTGCGGCCATACACCACCACGTTCTGCAGGTACTGCATCGAGTCGAGACGGCTGTGTGTCGCGGGCACAGTGTCGTTGGTGCCAATAGCCCATAGGGACTGGCACGCAGCAGTGATGATGAGTAATAGTGTAATGAATCGTCGTTGCATTGCTCTAAAATACCGAAAGCCGTGAAACTATATGTTGCAGCAGGCAGGTTTTCTGGCTCGTCCATTACCCCATGTCGGTGTAGCGTAGCCTTCCCGTCGCTCAACAGTGACTACCCTACAGGGGGATTCCTGCAACACGTGTGTGCGCGGAACGCTGGACTCACAGCAGCGGTTTCTGCTCGGGATTTTCACCCGATTCCCTTTTAACCCGGCCCGATGGTGGACCCGGCACCCGTTGGTACTGCAAAGTTACGCATTATTTCCCAACTAATGCCTTAAAACCGTTAAAATTCCTGTAAATGATTACCTTTAGTGCCATAAAAAAGGCTGCGGCGCCATCATTGGCACCGCAGCCCTGTGTTATAGAGTGTTTGTCCTATTAACGGATTACATTCTCTTCGCCCACGAGTTGGGGCTCTTCGCCCATAAGGCCTGCAAGAGCGAGTTCGTTCTTGTTGCCTACGAGCAGGCTCTGGTATTCGCGCAGACCTGTACCAGCGGGAATGAGGTGACCGCAGATAACGTTCTCCTTCATACCCTCGAGGTGGTCAACCTTACCGCGGATAGCAGCCTCGTTGAGGACCTTGGTAGTCTCCTGGAATGATGCTGCACTCATGAAGCTTGAAGTCTGGAGAGCAGCACGGGTGATACCTTGCAGAATCTGCTCGCTGGTTGCGGGCACTGCATCGCGCACCTTGATCTGCTTCATGTCGCGGCGCTTGAGAGCCGAGTTCATGTCGCGGAGCTTGCGTGCGGTGAGTATCTGGCCGTTTTCTACATCCTGTGAGTCACCACAGTCGATAACAATCTTCTTGTCCCAGATGCGGTCGTTCTCTTCCATGAAGTCGCGCTTGTCGACGATTTCCTGTTCGAGGAAGCGAGTGTCACCCGGATCGATGATGTTAACCTTGCGCATCATCTGGCGTACGATAACCTCAAAGTGCTTGTCGTTGATCT
>DCGA01000050.1 GCA_002314465.1 bacterium UBA1790
ATCGATTTCTTTCAGTCCATTTTTCCGCAGAAAAATGGACTGAAAGAAATCGATGGAGTTAAACCTCTGTAAGCAGGAAAGCCATATAGGTGGGAATCGTAAGCAGAGAATCTTTCCTGCCAATGTTGTAGTCTCCCAGTTTTATTGCGCTGTCCACGTGATATTTCTCGGGATGGTTGAGAACGGTGCGCATTGACTTGGCATTCCCGGTAACGGCCTTGCATTCAACTGGCGTGCACTTGCCCCGGTAACGAATGAGGAAGTCAATCTCCAGGCCCTTGTCCTTGTGGTAATAATACAGTTTGCGCCCCATCTTTCCGAAAATGTCGGCAACGAGGTTCTCATAAATAGCACCTTTGTAACTCAGCAAGTCGCCCGACAGGATGCTGGACTGAGTACCGTCTTCCAGCATAGAAACGAGCAACCCCACATCGGCCATATAGATTTTAAATTCACTGCCGATGCGATTGCCGTCAAGCGGGAGTTCTGTAATTGATGTGTTGAAGCAACGGCGTATTATTCCGGCGTCTTCTATCCATTGCAAACTGCCCTCGTAGTCCCTTCCTCGTCCACCGTGTCTAACAACCGAATAGGTGAATTTCTTGTATTCGCGTGCCAGTTGCGCTGGAATTGACTCAAAGCATTCCCTTATTCGGGACTTGTCGGCTGGAAGGGCATATTTCACCATGTCGGCTTTGTAGTCGTCTACAATGCGGCGTTGCATGGCAAGCACCTTACCCATCTGCTTGCTGTCAAGAAAAGTGGTGACAACTTCGGGCATTCCCCCTACCACTACATACTGGTGGAGGAGTTCGCGGAAACGGTCGTGCAGTGCTTCGTCAACGGGAGTTTCGTCGGCAAGGCGTTGTTTGAGGTAATTGGTGTGTGCCGGTGTAATGCCGTTTGCCCAGAGCCATTCCTCGAAATCCATGGGATACATATCAATTATATCCTCAAACCCTACGGGAATAGACGCCCGGGCATCGTCTTCGCGTTCCTCGCGCGTTTTGTATCCGTTTACACCGAGCAATGAGCCTGTGCACATTACCTCATACCTGCCGTCAAGGTGGAAATATTTTAATGCGCTTCTTGCCTGCGGGCAATCCTGAACCTCGTCGAAAACGAAACATGTGTTACCTTCTTCAATTTCTATGCGGGGCATTGCTGCAGTGATGCGCATTATGATAGAATCCACGTCCAAATTAGGCGAGAAAAACTTCTTATAATCAGGATGTTCCCTAAAGTCGAGATAAACCACATTCTTAAAATGGCGGTTGGCAAAATCGACAACACTGCTTGTCTTGCCGCACTGGCGCACGCCCTTCACGACAATGGGTTTGTGGGATGCACTGCTGAGCCAAGACTCGAGGCTGGATTCAATTTTTCTCTTAAACATAACGACACGTTTTTATATTGACTTTCGGGGAGGTTGCACACATTATCGGTACGACTTTAAGTGTATTTAAACACATTTTCCTGCCCACTTTTGCTGCAAAGTTACACATTTTCGGGCAAAATGCAAGAAAAAATCTCACAAAACCTCCATTAATTCTGTTTTTTTACGCGGGCTGTTCCCTGCTTTAGAAAAACGAGCGTTGTATCTTGATACAAAAATTAATTCCTTTTTCGTGACAAGAAGTGGTGTTTTTGGCCTTCGTTCAAAAAAAAATGTTATCTTTGCAAATTACTTAAGTAATTTTAAAAACAGATACAATTAACAATAGCACTGAGCATGCAAGTTAGAGCAAAGAAGGCACTGGGTCAGCACTTCCTGACCGACTTGTCGATAGCACAGCGAATCGCCGACACTGTTGAGGCCTACAAGGGTCTGCCCATTATCGAGGTGGGTCCCGGTATGGGCGTCCTTACACAGTATCTGCTCGAGGCCGGTCACGATGTGACGGTGGTGGAACTGGACGAGGAGAGTGTTGACTACCTGAAGATAAATTTCCCGCAACTCGAGGGTCGCATCGTGTTTGAGGACTTCCTCAAGCTCGACCTCCGCAAGATTGTGGGCGACAAGGAGTTTGTGGTGATAGGCAACTATCCCTACAACATCTCGTCGCAGATTTTCTTTAAGGTGCTCGACTATAAGGACCAGGTGGTGTGCTGCAGCGGCATGCTCCAGCGCGAGGTGGCTCAGCGCCTTGCCGCCGGTCCGGGCAGCAAGACCTATGGCATCCTGAGCGTGCTGTTGCAGGCGTGGTATGACGGCGAGTACCTGTTTACCGTCGATGAGCATGTGTTCAACCCGCCACCCAAGGTGAAGAGCGGCGTGATACGCTTCACCCGCAACGATGTGAAGGAACTGGGCTGCGACGAACGCCTCATGCGCACCGTGGTAAAGAGCAGTTTCGGGCAGCGCCGCAAGCAACTGCGCAACTCGGTGAAGCCCCTCGTGCCCAAGGACAGCGAAGTGCTGCAACTCCCCATCATGAACAAGCGCCCCGAGCAACTCTCGGTGGCCGAGTTCATCGAACTGACAAATATCATACAAAGCACCCGCGAGAAATAACCCCTAATAGTATTATCGCTTAGACCCCAATAAAACTAAGATGAAGGAGTATAACGAAGATTTCATGCGTCAGATAGGCGACATCATCGAGGCCAAGGATGCGGCGGCGTTGCTCGAGGTCATCAAGGACTTGCACCCTGCCGACATCGCCGAACTGGTAGATGACCTGGACACCGACGAGGCCGACTTCCTGCTCAAGTGCCTTGACCCCGAAACGGGTGCCGACGTGCTTGTGGAACTCGATAGCGACCAGCGTAAGGATCTGCTCGAGAACATGTCGGCCGAGGATATTGCCGATGTGCTTGAACAGATGGATGCCGACGACGCGGTGGATGTCATCCAGGAGATGGACAAGGAAGACCAGGAAGACATCATCCAGCACATCGACGACGTGGAGCAGGCCGGTGATATCGTTGACCTCATGCAGTATGACGAGGACACCGCCGGTGGTTACATGTCGACCGAGATGATTGTGGTGAACGAGAATATGTCGATGCCCGACTGTATCAAGGCAATGCGCGAGCAGGCCGAGGACATGGACGAGATTCACAACATCTTTGTTGTAGACGACGACAATCGCCTGAGGGGTATCTTCCCGCTCAAGACCACTATCACGCATCCTTCGGCGTCAAAGATTAAGCACGTGATGGAGCCCGACCCGCTCGCGGTGAAGACCGACACTCCCATCGAGGACGTAGCCCTCGACTTCGAGAAATATGACCTTGTGTCGATGCCCGTTATCGACTCTATAGGCCGCTTGGTGGGTTGTATCACCGTTGACGATATCATCGACCAGGTGCGTGAATCGGGAGAGCGCGATTACCAGTTGGCATCTGGTATCTCGGCCGATGTGGAGACCGACGACGGCGTTATCACGCAGGTCAAGGCCCGCATCCCCTGGCTGTTCATCGGCCTTGTGGGCGGTATTGCCAATGCGATGATTCTCGACGGCGGCGACTCAGCGCTGCTGCAGGTATTGCCGGGTATGGCTCTGTTCATCCCCTTGATTGGCGGTACTGGCGGTAACGTGGGAACACAGTCGAGCGCGATTGTCGTACAAGGTCTTGCCAACGGTAGCCTCACACTGGCACATGCCGGCAAGCACTTGCTCAAGGAGTTTGGCGTGGCAATCCTCAATGCGCTCACCATAAGCGCGCTGCTCTTTGCCTATGCGTGGTGCTTCCCGCCCGATGACAACCCCGAGAAGGCTTATGTGACATCGATGGCTGTGACTATCTCGCTGTTCTCGGTAATCATCTTTGCATCGCTCTTCGGTTCGCTCGTGCCCATCGTGCTTGAGAAACTCAAACTTGACCCGGCGGTAGCGACCGGCCCCTTCGTCACGGTGACCAACGACATCGTGGGCATGATTATCTACATGACAGTGAGCACCTGGCTCATCCACACCTTTACCACCCTTGTGATTTAGAAAATGACCCCGAAAGTTCCTGTTTTATTCAATTTGAATGTCGTATTGGATAAAAAAGTACGTTTTTTGTTCAATACAGATGATTTTTTGAATAAAATCACTAACTTTGCAAGCAAACAGAAAAACTCATGAGGGAAACAATAATAAATCAGCGTCAAGAACGAGATTATCTTCTCGCCCAGCATTATCTGCCGCGTTACACGGCAGTCGATGATATCGACTCGCTGCTTAGCAGCCCCTGCATTAAGTTGATTACAGGCCCACGCCGAGTGGGAAAGTCAACTCAGGCCTTGCTTATGCTAAAAGATAAGAACTTTGCCTATCTCAATTTTGATGACAATAAATTGCTTGAGAAATGGGACGAAGATTTGGTCATGCTTATGCTCGGCGAGGTTTACCCGGGATATGAATACCTCCTTCTTGATGAGGTGCAAAATGTTAAGGGTTGGGATATATGGGTGAGCAAACTTTATCGTCGTGGTGTGAATCTCGTCATTACGGGTAGCAATGCCAATATGCTCTCGGGCGAGATGGCTACTATGCTCACAGGTCGATATATGGAGATAAAGATGTTCCCGTTCAGCCTGAAGGAGGTCTTCGGGTGGAATAATCAGGACATTAGCGATGCGACATCATCGTCTCACATCGCGATATGTGACGAGTATCTTCGCAGTGGCGGTTTCCCCGAAACCGTGACTCGTCGCGCCACTACACAGTCTTACCTTGCATCGCTGTTTGATGCTATACTCCTTAAAGACGTGGTCAAGCGCCATAATGTGAGAAATGTAGTTGATCTTAATTCCATTGCTACGTATTTGTTGTCTAATTTCGGGAATCCATTGAGTTACAACGATGTTACCGATAATCTTGGTCTCGCAAGTGTGAGTACTGTAAAAAAATTCATGTCTTACCTACATGAGCCTTACCTATTTTACTACTTGCCTCGATATAACAACAAGTTGAAACTTATGAAAAAAGCCCCGCAAAAGGCCTACGTTGTAGACAATGGTTTCGTGACCTCTTGTGGCTTTAATGTGGGTGCCAATAACGGCCGACTGCTGGAAAATCAGGTGATGATAGAGTTGCTGCGTCAAGGCTACGAGGCCGGTCTGTCGTTGTTTTATTACCGTTCGCGCAACGATAAGGAAACCGACTTTGTTGTGCGTAATGGTGCTAGGGTGGAAAGGCTCATTCAGGTGTGTTACGACATTTCAAGCGAGAAAACCCTCAAACGTGAGGTGGACAGTATAATAGAATGTGCCGGAGAGTTAAAGTGCAACGATATGACCATTGTCACCAGTAAGGATGAGCGTATTATTGAGAAAAAGGGCGTGACTGTAAAGGTGATACCCATAAGCAAATTGTAAAAACATAATAATAGAATATAGGAACAATCAAATACAATATAAACTGACGAGATGAATAAAGTAATTATCATTGGTTGCGGTGGCGTGGGCACCGTGTGCGCTTACAAGTGCGCTCAAAACCCCGATGTGTTTAACGAAATCGTGATTGCATCGCGCACAAAGGCGAAGTGTGACGCTGTGGCAAAGGCCATAGGCGCTCCCAACATCACTACCGACCAGGTAGACGCCGACAGCGTGGAGCAACTGGTGGCTCTGTTCAAGAAGCACCAGCCCAATCTGGTTATCAACCTGGCGTTGCCCTATCAGGACCTTACCATCATGGAGGCTTGT
>DCGA01000019.1 GCA_002314465.1 bacterium UBA1790
TATAGTCTTTTTGTTCTTTTAGTCTAAAAAACCACCCACACGAAGCTTATAATTAGTGAGAATTCGTGTTAATTCGTGGACAAATGCTCTTATGTGTAAAAAAATGAGTAACTTTGCAAGTCGAAAAAGAACGTAAAATATAATGAGTACTATAAAACTTACATACGATGCTCCCCAGGGCGAGTATAGCAAACTGCTGTTTATCGAGACCTACGGCTGCCAGATGAACGTTGCCGACAGCGAGGTCGTGGCGAGCGTGATGAAGATGGCGGGATATGACACTACCGAGGAACTCGACAATGCCGACGCTATGTTTATCAACACCTGCAGCATTCGCGACAATGCCGAGCAGAAGATCTTCAACCGTCTGAACCAACTCAACGTGATGCGCCGCAAGCGCTCGAAGCGTCTGATAGTGGGTATCATAGGTTGTATGGCCGAGCGCCTCAAGGACACTCTCATCAAGGACTATGACGTGGACATCGTGGCTGGCCCCGACTCTTACCTGGAGTTGCCGTCGCTGATGGGTATGGCCGAGAACGGCGAGAAGGCCATCAACGTGGAGTTGTCCAAGACCGAGACCTACCGCGACATCATCCCCACCCGCGTGGGCGGCAGCAAGGTAAGCGGCTTTGTGAGCATCATGCGTGGCTGCAACAACTTCTGCACCTACTGCATCGTGCCCTACACCCGCGGACGCGAGCGCAGCCGTGAGCCGCAGAGCATCCTCAACGAACTCGCCGACCTGCGTGAACGCGGTTTCAAGGAGGTGACACTGCTGGGACAGAACGTAAACTCTTACCTCTACAAGGGCGAGGACGGAACCACCGTTGACCTCGCAGCCCTGCTGCCCATGGTTGCCGACGCCGCTCCCGAGATGCGCGTGCGCTTCACCACAAGCAACCCCGAGGACCTGAGCGACGAGATTATCGCCGTGATGGCAAGCCGCGACAATATATGCAAGCACATTCACCTGCCCGTGCAAAGCGGCAGCAACAAGATACTCAAACTGATGAACCGCAAGTACACACGCGAGTGGTACCTCGACCGAATAGCCAAGATCAAAGCGGCTATGCCCGAGTGCGGCATCTCGACCGACATGTTCACCGGTTTCCACGACGAGACCGAGGAAGACCATGAGGAGACCATGAGCCTGATGAGGGAAGTGGGATTTGACTCGGCGTTCATGTTCAAGTACAGCGAGCGTCCCGGCACGTTTGCAAGCAAGAACCTGCCCGACAATGTGCCCGAGGAGGTGAAGATCGACCGCCTGAACCGCATGATTGCGCTGCAGAACGAACTGTCGCTGTGCAGCAACCGCAAGGATGTGGGCAAGACATTTGAGGTGCTGGTCGAGGGCTACAGCAAGCGCTCTAAGGACGACATGTTCGGCCGCACACAGCAGAACAAGGTCATCGTGTTCCCCGCCGGCGACACCAAGGTGGGCGACAAGGTGATGTGCATCGTCGAGAGTGCGTCGAGCGCTACCCTCAAGGGTAAGAGAGTGTAACTACAAGAAACAACCATAACGAGTTCCCGAGGACCACACTTCGGGAACTCTTACTATAAAGGAAATGCAGGAACGATTGTGGAACAGTAACTTCGTAAAGGTGAATGCGGCAAACTTCATGCTGTTTTTTGCCTTTTACCTGCTCATGCCCTTGCTGCCGCTGTACCTCAAGGAGACCTTCCACTCGACCAAGGACGTGATAGGCGCCGTGCTGAGCGGCTACACCATTGCGGCATTGCTGGCGCGCCCCTTCAGCGGTTTCCTGGTCGACAGTTTTCCGCGCAAGAAGGTGCTCCTGACGGTATATTTCCTGTTTTTCATCTTCTTTGCCGGCTACCTGGCGGCAGGATCGCTTCTGCTCTTTGCCATAGTGCGCACACTGCACGGAGCGCCCTTCGGAGCCCTTACCGTTGCCAACAGCACCGTGGCAATCGATGTGCTGCCGTCGTCGCGCCGCAGCGAGGGAATAGGCTACTACGGTCTGAGCAACAACCTCGCGATGGCAACCGGCCCCACTGTGGCTGTGTTTGTCTACAACAGCACCCACAACTTTGAGTTGCTGTTCTGGATGTCGCTCATCGTTGCCGGTCTGGGACTGCTCGTCGACAGCACCGTGAAGATACAGCCACGCGCCGTGGTGCAGGGCAAGCGCAAGATGTCGCTCGACCGCTTCTTCCTGGTGGTGGGATGGCTGCTGTTTATCGACATGATAGCCTTCGGCTTCTCCTATGGTGTCCTAAGCACCTACCTTGCCATCTACAGCAAGGAAACGATGGGAGTAACCAGTAGCACAGGAACTTACTTCCTTATCCTTGCAGTAGGCCTCATGTTGTCGCGCCTTGAGGGTGCCGCATCGCTGCGCAAGGGCAAGATTGTGTATAATGCCGCCATAGGCATGGCAATCTCGGTGGTGGGTTACACACTGTTTGTAGCCGTGCCCAATATGTGGGGATATTATGGCTCGGCGGTACTCATAGGACTGGGCAACGGCCACCTGTGGCCCGCATTCCAGAACATGTTTATCAACCTTGCCGAACACGACCACCGAGGCACCGCCAACAGCACACTGCTCGTGTCGTGGGACGTGGGTATAGGCCTGGGCGTAATCGTGGGCGGCATTTGCGCCGAGCACATGGGCTACGCCTCGGCATTCTGGGTGGGCGCAGCCGTGAACGCACTTGCCGTGGTGCACTTCTACACCCACAGCCGCCAGCACTACCACCGCCACAAACTGCGCTGAGTGCCAAGCGGGAACAGCAATGCATACAGTGCGCCGAGCAGCACTAAAAAAACCGCCCCGGACGAGGTTAGAAAGTTTAAAATATCTTAATTAGGGAAATTTTTCCACATTTTTATCGTTATAAGTAAGGTATTAGAAAAAAAATGCGTAATTTTGCACTGATAAACTGTGCGCTGCCGTAAAGTGCCGGTTTATTCATGCATCTACAAATGTATTGAACAAGAATTAAATACTTATTTTTTTAAATTAAAAAAAACAAAAACGAAAATGACAAAAGTAGCAATTAACGGTTTCGGTCGTATTGGCCGTCTGGCATTCCGTCAGATGTTTGAGGCTGAGGGTTATGAGGTAGTAGCAATCAACGACCTTACATCTCCCAAGATGCTCGCTCACCTTCTTAAGT
>DCGA01000067.1:0-816 GCA_002314465.1 bacterium UBA1790
TACGCATCGCTGAGTTAGGCTTCTTGGGAGTGGTTGTGTAAACACGAACGCACACACCGCGACGCTGCGGGCAAGAATCCAACGCGGGCGACTTGCTGGCGCTTTCAAGCGCTGTACGACCTTTTCTTACTAATTGCTGAATTGTTGGCATCTTAGTTCTGTTTTACTTTTAGTTTTTAATTATTAATTAATCGATAAAATTATCTTCACATTTCAAGGCCCCACACAAAGCTATCATTCACATAATCAAACGATTAGCGAACGATAACGACGTGATTGGCCACAAAAACATTGCAAAGTTACATCATAATTTCCTAACTACCAAATGTTTTTACTTCTTTTTTTGCCTCAATATGCACTTTTTTTCTTGGCGTGCTGCAACAGGGTGGCATCGGGGCTCTCAAAAGTCAAAATCGGTGGAAAATATGACAATTTACACTTTATTAAAACGGTTTAACATCTTTTAAAGACATTCCTACCTTGTCTTTGGCACTTAGGAGCATTTCTTCGGCCGGGATAATCCAGTCAATACCGAGTGCCGGATCGTCAAATTTCAGGGTAGCCTCGCTATGCGGGGCATACACGTTGTCGACCTTGTACTGGAACTGTGCAACATCGCTTAGTACTACGAAACCATGGGCAAACCCACGGGGAATAAACAGCTGTCTACCGTTGTCGGCACTGAGTTCCACAGCAACATGCTTTCCATAGGTAGGGCTACCCCCACGCAGGTCTACGGCAACGTCGAGCACGCGTCCTTGGCTCACACGCACAAGCTTGGCCTGGCTCCACTCCCCTTTCTGGAAATGCAGCCCG
>DCGA01000067.1:859-9283 GCA_002314465.1 bacterium UBA1790
CGTTGTCCTGGATAAACTGCACCGGGCCAACGTGAGACTGGAACTCCTCCAACTTGAACACCTCGCTGAAGTATCCTCGTGAATCGCCGAAACGAACAGGCTCAACGACCCAAACTCCTTTTATGTCTTGTTCGATGAAATTCATTACACCTTATTATATATAATACATGATTCTAACTGCAAATTTAATATTTTTTGCTCATTTGTAGGGTATAATCACGCAATAAATCCTAACTTTGCACTGCAATTATCACTTAAGAGAGAACAATTAGCATGAATATCATCTTCTTTGACGACAATGAGGAGCGTCGACACCTGCTTCCGCTCACATATACCCGCCCCACAGCATTGCTGCGTGTGGGCATCACCACAATAGAGGAAAAGTGGCAGTCGATGCTGGGCACAGAGCACACCTACAGCTACCTCACGGCAGCACATCTCAAGGTAAAGTTCCCCGCTAAGGCGCGCAAACGCAACCTCATGATTGCAGGCAACGTGGTCCCCACTCCGCTGTTGGCAAAGCAGGCGCTCTCCCTCAATGATGGCGAGGCACTCGTGAGCGGCGATGAACTCATTGCCTTCAACGGCAGCGCCGAGGACTTTGACGCCAAAGAGTATTCGGCCACCGTTACCGCTAAGGAGAATCCGGTGATACTGCACATGCCCTACGACATCTTCCTCAACAACGGCAGCGTCATGGAACAGGACTTTGCACGCATCACCGAAGGGCGGAAATCCCAACCGTTGCCCGATACCTGCACCGTAATAGGCGACACCACGCGCATCTTCCTTGAGGAAGGAGCAACCGTTGACGGCGCATTCCTCAACACCCGTGAGGGTTGCATCTACGTGGGACGCAACGTAGAGATTATGGAAGGCGCATGCGTGAGAGGACCGTTTGCTGCATGCCACGATGCCAAGGTGCGTATGGGCGCCAAGGTATACGGGGCTACCACCCTTGGCCCTCACTGCAAGATAGGCGGCGAGGTTGAGAGTACTGTAATGATAGGCTACAGCAACAAGGCACACGACGGCTTCCTGGGCGATGCCGTGATAGGCGAATGGTGCAACATCGGAGGCGGAACCACTGCATCCAATCTCAAAAACGACTATAGCGAAATTAAGCTGTGGGACTATGTGGAGCGCCGTTTTGTGCGCACAGGACTACAGTTCTGCGGGCTCATCATGGGCGACCACAGCAAGACCGGCGTCAACTGCATGATAAACACCGCGACAGTGCTCGGTGTGGGAGTGAACATCCATGGTAGCGGTTTCCCGCGCCCCTTCGTAGCGTCATTCCAGGAGGGCAGTAACAACGCAGGGTTCAAGGATGTACCACTCAAGACGTTCTACAGCATAGCCGAGCGAGTGATGGCACGCCGCGGACTCAGCCTAACCGACGTGGATCGTGACATCTTTGCATCAATCTATAATATTAGCGACCGATATAAATAACCTGAAGATGGGCAGTTTTTTCAGAGGATTCAAGCATAGTACCACAGGGGCACTCGTGTGCAACCTGTTACTGGTGTACGTACTGTTCACAGTGACCCGATTACTATTTGTGTGCACCAATATGTCCTTGTTCTCGGGCCACCTCGGCACCGGGTATCTGCTCCGCATGCTGGTTGCAGGATTGCGTTTCGACACAACAGCCATCCTCTACCTCAACGTATGGCTCATCTTGCTATATCTGCTTCCGTTGCACTTCAAGGAACGCCCTATTATATATAAGGTGGCGAAATGGCTGTTTGTCATCGTCAACTTCATTGGGTTAAGCGCCAACCTGTGCGACTGCGCCTACTTCCCGTTTACCGGCCGACGCACTACATGGAGCGTATTGCAGGAGTTCGGAGGAGAAGGTAATATCGCGACCATCCTCATCCACGAGTCACTGCAATACTGGTATCTGTTTATCGCAGCCGTTGCAATAGTGTGGATACTGTGGAAGGGGTTTACCAAGCCCGAGGAAAAGTGTCACGAGCGATTCACAAGAATATGGTATTACTATGTGGCACAAGTGGTTGCACTTGCCATCGCAGGTATTCTCACGCTGGGCGGTATGCGTGGCGGCTTCACAACTGCAGTGCGCCCCATTACCATTTCCAACGCCAACCAGTATGTTGAACATGCCGTGGACGCAGGCATCGTGCTTAACACCCCGTTCAGCATCTTCCGCACCATAGGCAAGAAGCCGTTTGTCGACCGTGACTACATGACAATGGACAAGGCACAGGCCATCTATTCACCGGTACACACTCCCGCCGACAGCACCGAATTCAAGCCTATGAACGTGGTGATTCTCATCCTTGAGAGTTTCGGCAAGCAGGTACAGGCTCGTGGCTTCATGCCGTTTATCGACGAAATGACCGTCAAAGGGCGTTCGTTTGAATACAGTTATGCCAACGGTCGCAAGAGTATTGACGGCATGCCCTCGGTTTTATCGTCAATACCTTCATTTGTAGAGCCGTTCTTCCTAACGCCCGCATCGCTTAACGACCTATCGGGTATCGCCGGCGAACTCACTCGCAACAAGGGCTACCACAGTGCGTTCTTCCACGGCGCCGAAAACGGTTCGATGGGTTTCCAGGCATTTGCCCGCGCTACAGGATTCCAGGAGTATTACGGCCGCACCGAGTATAACCAAGACCCCCGTTATCACGGCGATGCCGACTACGACGGTACTTGGGCAATATGGGACGAGGAATTCCTGCAGTTCTACTGCGACAAGATGAGCGAGATGAAAGAGCCATTTGTAACATCGGTATTTACAGCATCTTCACACTCACCGTTTGATTTGCCCGCCCGCTACAAGGGGAAGTTCAAGGAAGGGCCTACACCACTGTATGCTTGCATCTCCTACTCCGACCAAGCCGTACGCAAGTTCTTTGAGAAAGCAAGCCACCAACCTTGGTTCAACAACACTATATTTGTCATCACCGCCGACCATGCAACAGCGGCCGACGATCCCGAATATCTCACCGACCTGGGACACTACAAGGTTCCAGTGATATTCTATGCGCCGTCAATGCCCGAACTATGCGGTGTTGACTCAACACGTATAGTAAGTCAGGCCGACATTATGCCCACTCTACTCGGCATACTTGGATACGACAAGCCCTATATTGCTTTCGGTCAGGATGTTCTGCAAGGGGACGCGGCATCGTCGTTTGCGGCCAATTACCTGCCCGGCAACAACTGGTACCAGTATCTCGAAGGCGACTGGATGCTTCAGTTCGACGGCGACAAGGTGGTGCACGCTTATCGTTTCAAGGAAGACGTGCTGCAACAGCACGACTTGCGCGGCAAACATCCCGTAAGCATCGAGCAACGCATGAAGAGTCTCATCCAGCAGTACATGTACCGGATGAACCACAACGAAATGCTGATAAAGTGATTTCTTAAAGGAGTTTTCGGGCAACGATTGCAGCACCGCGCTTGCCTGCCACGATGCGGGCAAAGAGCATCTTGACAACGGGCGCAACCACAAGCTTCCATTTCACACTATTTCCATAGCTGTCGCGCAAGCGATTAAGTGCACCGTTACACAGGCTCACCGAGAGTTCGTGGTTACCTTCACGCTCGTATTGTGCAGCAAGGATTATGCGCTTGAACTCAAGCAAACGACCTAAACGCAGTTTCTCGGGGTGATTTGATGTCACAAGTTCCTCCTCAACCACGTTCATCACATTTTCCCACTGGCCGGCCTTGGCCGAAAAACTGTTGCCTGTGATACTGGCTTCACCGCTATGGTTTACTGTGACACGGTCATTTGTCATATAAGCCATGCGCGGACCGGCAAGAAGCATACGGATACCCAGTTCCCAATCGTTCCACACTGGCAAATTTGCGTTCCACTCGCCACACTGGTGGAAATAACTCGCTCTCACCATGTAACGCTGCGTCGCGAGTTGGCTGTTGAGCAGTTGCACCGCCACAATATCACTGGTGTGGAACGGCAACGCACAAGTAGTGCCGTCGGCATAGCGCAAGGTAGCACCTGTCGACACTATATCAACCTCTCCCCCAGCCTTTTCCAACTCGTTTGCATAGTCATAGATGAGTTCGGGATGCATCTCATCATCGCTGTCAAAGAATACAAGCCATTCGCCCGTTGCCACCATAGCGCCGCGGTTGCGGGCGGCACCCGCGGTGTGGTGCGATTCGCTCACCACTTTCACCTCAAAGTCGGGCGCATTATGCGTGTCGGCCCAACGGTTGAGCACAGCAAGCGTGTCATCGCTGCTATCATTATCCACAAGCACAACCTGCAGTGGCCGGTACTGCTGAGCGAGTACCGACTGCAACGTGCGCTCCACGACATGCGCGCGATTATACACGGGTATGACAATCGAGATAGTTTGCATAATTTCGCGTAAAAGTAATACTTTTTTTGCGAGTGTCCAAAATTTAGGTTAAATTTGCATCAATGAAGATACTATTTGTAGGCGACGCAAGCAACTTGCACAACTGCCTGGCGCAGCAACTGAGGCGCATGGGACATGAAGCGGTGGTGGCATCCAACGGGTCAACGTGGATGGATACCCGCCGCGACATAAACCTGCTTCGCAAGCCGGGGAAGTTGGGCGCAGTGCGCTATGTCATTGACATACTGCGCGCCTTGCCCTCTATGCGGGGTTTCGACGTCGTGCAGATAGCCGGTCAGATTTTCCTTGACCTCAAGCCCGGCAAGGTGCGCCTTGTGCTCGATTACCTCAAGCGCAACAACAAGCGCGTAGTGATGTCGGCACTGGGTACCGACCGCGTCTACTACGACGCTTGCTTTGACGGCCACACCTATCGCTACAGCGACTACCGCCTGGGCGATGCTCCGTCTCCCTACATAAAGTCACGCGAGTACTACGCCCAGGAACAAGACAACTGGGGCATGCCCTTCATGAAGAAGCACAGCGACCACGTGGTAAACACCATCGATGGCGCAACCGCTTGTCTGTGGGAGTATTATGCCGCCTATAAGCCCCTGCTTGGCGACCGCGTGGTCCACACAGGCATTCCCATTGATGTAGAGTCACTCACCCCCCGAGCGCTTGACGAAGTCCCCGAAAAGGTGCGTTTCTTCATTGGAATCCAGCGCGACCGCACCATCATTAAGGGCACCGACCGCATGCTCGAAGCACTCAAGCGTGTGTGCGCCGCCCGTCCCGACGAGTGCGAGATGGTGGTTGCCGAGAGCGTCCCCTACGCCCAATACGTGGAAATGATGCGCTCAAGCCATGTTCTGCTTGACCAGTTGTACAGTTACACTCCCGCCACCAATGCCCTGCTGGCAATGGCTCAAGGACTTGTAGCGGTATCAGGGGCTGAGCCCGAATTCTACCAACTGATAGGCGAAACCGAGAACAAGCCCGTGATTAACGTCAACCCGCTTGAGGATGGCGATATTGAGGCGCAACTCAACATGATTATCGACAACAAGCACCGACTGCCCGAATGGAGCAAACAGAGTCGCGCATTTGTCGAGAAACACAATGCCGCAGCCATCGTGGCACAACGGCATATTGACTTCTGGAAATCCCTATGACACTGCAACTTCTCATATCGACAATAGATGACGGAATCAACAACATTCCCGGCATGCTGCTTGAGCCCCGCAAGGGCGTGGGCTATCTTGTGTCGTGGCAACACAGCAGCGATGGCTACGGCGAGATACCGGCGTCTCTCATGCGTGAAGATGTGACGGTAGTGCATCTGCAAGGGCGCGGATTGAGCCGCAACCGCAATAACTGCATCAACAATGCTACAGCCGATGTGTGTCTCATCTGCGACGACGACTGCCGCTACACCCACGACCAGCTCAACTGCGTGGCTATGGCATTTGCTACCAACCGCAAACTCGATATAGCCACATTCAAGGCTCACGGCACCAATACCGACTATCCCGAAAAGGCCATGAGCCTTAACGAGAAGCATAAGAATTACCATGTAAGTTCTATTGAGATAGCATTCCGCCGCACAAGTGTGCAGGGCAAACTACAGTTCAACGAGTTGTTTGGACTCGGCGCTCCCGAGCTGCACTGCGGCGAGGAAGAAGTGCTCGTGCACGATGCACTTGGCATGGGACTTAACTGCATGTACTTCCCCACTTATATCGTGAACCACATAGGTGAACCCACATCCATCACCCGCGTTTCGTCACCGGGTACACTCAAGGCTCGCGGAGCATTCCTCTACATCGCCTACCGCGGCACCATGATTCCAAGGGTTTTCCTCATCTCCTACCGTCTGCACCGCGACTACGGAGTACCCTTCTGGAATGCCGTGCGCAACATGACTGCCGGTATCCTTTATATTAAAAAACATCTTTGACACCACACCGACATTTCCCGTCACAGCCATATACAACGTCTTCGACGTAGCACCGAGGGGACGCCTATATCCCCAGGTAGGTCGCTACGCTCCCAAACCTGGGGTTACTCACATCATAACGTCTTCGACGTAATGCCGAGGACGCAACACACCGCACCAGCTATACATCTCCTAATGTAACTATGGCAGAGAACCTTTGCAAAAACAATAGACGGGTGAAAGTCTGCGTGTTTACCATCATGGACATGTACATCGTCTTTGACGTAAAGCTTGTGGCAGCAGTATTAAACAGGTGTAACGAAGGCCAAAGAGGGGTGCGACACACCGAGCCAACGATATCAACCATGGGTGTAGAAAGCGACAGCGCAAACGAGACATCCCCTTGGGGATGAAATAATGTAGCCAGCCATGCAGACATGCCGTAGGTATGTCGATATGGCTGGATAATCCATGGCACAATCCACCCATGCCTTTAGGTATGGGATAATCCACAACCCCGGGTAACAAAAAAATCCACCGCGAAGGGTGGATTTTTTGTATCTATGTGAATAGTGATTACATGTGGCGTACAACGGCAGCCTGGAGTTTGTTAGCGTCTTCAATGCGCTCTACTACCTCGCCGTTCTTGATGATAAACGAAGTGGGAACACCGCTCACCTGATAGTAACCCACGTTGAGAGAGTTTACACCAGCGGGGTCATAAACTGTAATCCAGGGAAGGTTGCGTGCAGCCTGCAGCCAAGCCACGTTGTCGGCGTCAAGGCTAATCTGATAGATTTCAAGGCCTGCGCCCTTATTTGCCTTATAGATATCGTTAAGCAACTTGTTGAACATGGGTGAAAAATCGCCCTGATACATGGTGAAGTTAAGCAGCACCACGCGGTTCTTAGCAGCAACCTCGGTGAGTGCGTGCTTCTTTCCCTTGTAATCGTCGAGTGCAATCTCGATGAGCGAAGCCTCATTGGCTTGGATAGTATCGGTAGGCTCGGCCGATGCACGGCGACGTTGCTGACCCTGAAGCAGCACGTTAACGAGGTACTGGGTACGGGGGTCATTGGGGCGGAAGGTGTTGAACGAGTTGGCAACGGCACCTATGATGCGCAGGTCGCTGTCGTCCATGGGATCGAAGAGGGGCTTGTCGCCTATAGTCTTGTTAATGACATAATAAGCCACGATGCCAGCGGGGTCAACGATAATCTCGCGAGCCAGACGATCCTTGAATGCCTTCATCTCTTCGGGAGTCGCCTTACCGACAAGCGCAAGCGCTTCCTTATCAATCTTCATCACCTGCACGGCATGGTCGGTACCGCTCAGTGTGTAGTCGGTTGCAAACGAATTAAACTTAGTATTAACTGTGATGTGGTCGATGCTGTCGACGGGGAAGCAGATAGACTGACCACCCACACGCAGACGATAGATGTTGGGATACTCGGGTGCTTCGGCACTCACGTTGAACGAACCGTCCTTGCCGAGTTCCACTGAGTCTACTACAAACCACATACCGTTGCTTGTGTATTCAAGCACGAGCTTAACACTATCGGTGGCACCTTCTACCTTACCGTCAACCTTAAACTGGTTGCCTGTGCATGAGCACAGCATAGCCACCGCCATAATTGATAAATAGATATATTTTTTCATTTTATAGAGTTTTCTCAAAATCGTTGCGAAATTACAAAAAATCTTGCAACTATACAAAGTTTCAACACTATTGTTTAGAATAAACAACCCTAAACGACAACAATACACCATATAACCACCGATGCCCGTTAACTTTTTTTGTGCGATATTTTTGGGATACAATAACAGTAAATGCCTAAATTTGCGCCTACTTAGTTTATGAAACACCCAGACAAATGAAACGATTATATATCTTAGTGCTTCTCGTGGCTGCATGTGTAAGCAGTTGGGCTGCAGGAAATATGCAGTCACACGGCAGTATATCGGGCAATGGATACCGATTCTGGCTCTACACACCCGACGACTACGACAGCGACCAACCCACCCCTGTAATCCTGTTCCTTCACGGACGTTCGCTGTGCGGACACGACCTTAACCGCGTGTTACGTTACGGCACGCTCGATGCCATCAAGAAAGGCC
>DCGA01000067.1:9292-16569 GCA_002314465.1 bacterium UBA1790
GGCCTCACCCTGCCGGCTATCGTGCTTGCCCCGCAAAATCCCGGCGAAGCATGGAACCCCGGCAAACTGATGGACATCATCGAGTGGACCGAGCAGCACTACAACGTGGACAAAACCCGCATCTACTGCCTGGGCATGAGCCTCGGAGGATACGGCACCATGGACTTTGCCGGCACTTATCCCGACAAGATTGCCGCGGCGATGGCCCTATGCGGAGGTTGCTACCTGAAGGACATGAGCGGACTGGGCGAACTCCCCTTCTGGATTATCCACGGAACAGCCGACCGCGCAGTAGGCATAGGCGAAAGCAAGAAGGTGGTTTCTTACCTGCAAAGTACCGGCAAGACCAAGCAGTTGCGCTTTGACTGGCTCCCTGGAGCCTCGCATGGCGCCCTTGCACGCGCATTTTATCTCAAGGACACCTACGACTGGCTCTTTGCCCACACCCTAAGGGACGAAGGCCGACCAGTGGAACGCCTCATAACCATCGACAACGACATTCTATCTCAAGCCTATAGCGAGTTGCGCGAACTCAAGGCACTCGTTGACGAAGGCGATTAAGCCGAAACTTACATTATACCCTATAACGACACAAGTCCCGAGCCATTACAGCCCGGGACTTGCTATTTAACTTTCAGTAGTTTCTTACTTGAGACCACGGTTGCGGAGCAATGCATCGGCATTGGGCTCCTGACCACGGAATTTCTTGTAGAGTACCATAGGATCCTCGGTGTCACCAGCCTCAAGGATGAACTTGCGGAAGTCGTCGGCTACAGTCTTGTTGAAGAAGCCTTCGGTCTTGAAACGCTCCCAGCCATCAGCCTCAAGCACCTGTGCCCACAGATAAGTGTAGTAACCGCAGCTATACTGGTCGTTGTCGAAGATGTGCTTGAAGTAGGGACTACGATAGCGGAACTGGATTTCCTTGGGCATGTTGAGACGGCGAGCAACCGAACGCTCAAACTTCTTAACGTCAACATCGCCACACCAGTTGAGCTTGTGCCACTCAATGTCGAGCAGAGCTGCACCAACGAGCTCGGTAGTTACGAAGCCCTGGTTGAACTTAGCGGTAGCGTCAATCTTGTCAACAAGATCCTGGGGAATAACCTCACCAGTCTTGTAGTGGCGTGCATAGTTCTTGAGAACCTCGGGAACCCATGCCCAGTGTTCGTTAATCTGTGAGGGAAGCTCTACGAGGTCACGGTCAACACTTGTACCAGCAATGCCGCTGAAGGGAGCGCGAGTGAGCATGCCGTGGAGGGCGTGGCCAAACTCATGGAACAGAGTCTCAACCTGGTCGATAGAGAGCAATGAGGGAGTGTCGGCTGTAGGAGGATTGAAGCTGCATACATTGTAGATGATGGGGCGCTCGCTCTTACCGTTGTAGTTATACTCGCTACCCATCTCGCTCATCCATGCGCCCTGAGCCTTGGTGGGACGGGGGAAGTAGTCGGTCATGAACACTGCAAGGTGCTTGCCCTCAGCATCCTTAACGTCGTATACGGTAACCTCGGGGTTGTACTTAGGAGCATCCTTAATCTCGGTGAAAGTAAGACCGTAGAGTTTGTTAGCGGCATAGAAGATACCGTTCTTTACAACGCTGTTCAGCTCGAAGTAAGGACGAACAGCTTCCTCGTTGAAGTCATACTTCTGCTCCTTAACCTTAGTTGCATAGTAATAGTAGTCGTAGGGAGCAATCTTGAAGTTTCCGCCGTGAGCGTCAACATAAGCCTGCATGTCGGCAACTTCCTCTTCTACCTTAGCGATAGCGGGAGTCCAAATCTGCATCAGCAGAGCCTCGGCAGCCTCAACCTTGTGAGCCATTACGGGGTCTACAGCATAGTCGGCAAATGTCTCGAAACCAAGGAGCTGAGCCTTGCGCTGACGGAGCTTGATAAGTTGGTTGATGTTAGCCGAGTTGTCATACTCGTTGCCACGGCTTGCAGTAGAGGTGTAAGTCTCATACATCTCACGGCGCAGGTCACGGTCGTCGGCATTGCCAAGGACATCGAGGCGAGTTGAGCTAGTAGCAGTGAAAGCCCACTTGCCAGCCTGACCCTTGTCGGCAGCCAACTTAGCAGCGCCGTCGATGGTAGTCTTAGAAATACCGCCCAGGCGTGAAGCGTTGTCAACCCATATCACGTTACCGGCAATCTCCTTCATCACATTGTTGGTAAATGTGAGAGAAATAGCAGCCTGCTTGCGGTTGATTTCCTTGAGTTCAGCCTTTTGCTCAGCGTTCAGCAGGGCACCGTTGCGCACCATGTTCTTATAGAACTTGTCGGTGAGGCGCTTCTGAGCCATTGTCAGCCCCATAGCATCGGCGTTGTCGTGAACAGCCTTGATGCGAGCGAAGAGGCCTTCGTTCATGTACTTCTCATCGTTCTGAGCAGTGAGTTGGGGCATGAACTCCTCGGCGATGGCCTGCATCTCGGGAGTGTTGTCGCTCTCAACAAGAGCCATGAATACATAACTAACCTTTGTCAAGATCTCGCCGCTGTTGTCGAGAGCAAGAACAGTGTTCTCGAAGGTGGGTTTCTCGGGATTAGCAACGATAGCTGCAATCTCCTTGTTCTGCTGTTCTATACCAGCCTTGAGAGCGGGCATGTAGTGCTCATATTTAATCTGGTCAAAGGGAGGAATGGCATACTTGGTAGTGTAAGCCGTGAGGAAGGGATTGGTTTGTTTCACATTCTTCTTGTTTGCTGCTTGGGCCGAGAACGCCATGGCGCACACAGCCAGCACGATTAGTAATAAACTCTTCTTCATAGTTTTATATGTAATTAATTATTATTTGTCAATTCAAAAGTCGTCACCTGCGGATAATGGTCGCTGCTGGTGTGGGTTATCTTCACATCGCTGTGTACTTGCGAGTCCACGACCTTGAGCGGTCCGCGATACAAGATGTGGTCTATCTTGAACAGTAAGCGGTGCTTGCGATAGGTGGCGGCATATCCGTGCCCGCCATCTCTCCAAGCATCTCTCATGTCACTGCCCAGCAGCGTGTTATAGGCAAAACTGCCAACCACATCGTTGAAGTCGCCGCACAGTATCACCGCCTGAGGACCGGCATCTATAGCCTCACGCAACTGCTCGGCTTCGTCGGCACGCAATGCAATGGCGCGGTTAAGTTTGTCGGTAAGCGGCATACCGTCTACAAGGCTGCCGCGCTCCACGTCGGGATCACCGGCGGTATCGGCCCCTGTGAGACCCTTGTCGGCATTGCTCAGGCCGAATGAGTGCAGGTGCGTACTTATGAGACGCAATTTCTGTCCGTTTACTACAACATCAAAGGCCAAAGTTGCATAATGGTCCAAGTCCTTGTAGATATTGAGCACATCATATCCGCGCTGGGCGGGCACGATTGTGTCAATGGTAAACGGGTATTTCGACAATATCGCCACATCGTCTTTATATGGATAGGAGCGATAAGGAAACTTCTTGTCAAGTTCGGCGAGGTACAGCCTTATGGCGGGCACCTCGTCGTAGTGGAATGGGCGGTCGGCATGCATCATCTCCTGCACGAGCACGATATCGGGGTTGATGTCGAGGATGGTGCGCATCACCTGACTCGTATCGCCGGGATACACGCGCGGAAATGCCGCCGCGTTATATGTCATCACCTTGAGGGTCTTGCCCTTAGGTGTATCATTAAAGTTCACAGGCACCATCTGCATCACACGCGGTGCCATACATGCTAACAACAATACCGTTACCACACCGACAACCTTACTTTTAGCAAGAATGGTTATGCCCAAAAGGACCACGATGGCAACTACGGCTATTACCGGAAACATGATTACAGCCACACCCGGGATAAAACCCCACACCCTTGGGTCGAGCCAGCCACCATAAGTCGAGAGCAATACTGCAACTGCCGTCAGCACAAGCAGCAACCACAACGCGATATTACCAACCTTAGTTTTACTCATCGGTCTTTCTTGCCGTCCATTCAAAGGTTGTTATCTGCGGATAGTGGTCACTTGCCTTCCATTTTTCACGGCGCGTTGCAACAGCCTTTATATCACCACGATACAGCACATGGTCTATCTTGAAGTAGAAGCCATCACGATTAAACGTGTTGATGGGCAATGTGCCGCAATCCACAAACGCGTCGCTCATGTCATCGCCCCTTATCGTGCGGTAGCAATAACTGCCGGGGGTATCGTTGAAGTCACCGCACACGATGACGTTACCCGGTGACGCGTCAATAATATCGCGCACTGTGTGGGCCTCGCCGGCACGGCGCCTGAACGAACCTGTGAGTTTGTCGGTGAGCGAGTGTTTCACATCGCGCAATTCCTGCTTGGTGTTCACCTTGCGGTTAAATGTCGCTATATCCTTATACAACTTCTTATCCTCGCTTTTGAGGCCTATCGACTGCATGTGTACACTCACGATGCGCAGGTTTTCGCCCTTGATTTTCAAGTCATACACCCGGCCAAAGGTATGATAAGACCTATCAGAAAACATTCCGCGCATGTTTCGCATGGTGGTGTCGGGGACCAAAGTGAACGGCACCTTTGACAAAATCACCACGTCGGAACATCCTTCGGTGTGATAGGGATATCGGGTGGTCAGCGAGTCGATGAGTGGCTGGGGATTCTGGAAAGTGAGGTACATCTCATTGTCGATCGACGCCTCTTGCAGTAGCACAAGGTCGGCATCGGCGGCAAGAACATGTCGCATAGCATCGCTGCGAAATCCGGCAACATTCCACGAAAGCACAGTGAAGCTGCGCGACTCGTCATCGGGTTGGCTGTTCCAACTCATAGGGAAAACCGTATGTATCGATGGCATTGAAAGCAATATCGAAATGCCCACAATCAACGAAGCAACCCTATGGCGCAAAAGCAAGGAAACAACCAGTGCCGCCACTGCAACAACCATCACCACCGGCAGGGCAAGTGTGGCAAGCCCGGGATAAGCGAAGGTGCGCGGGTCAATCGTTCCGCCATAGGCCGACACAAGCATTCCCGCTGCAACGAGCGCAGCAAGTACAGTGATGGTTATGTTCCACAAACGTTTCATTTTTTCTTTCCGAAACTAAATAGGATGTCGCGTTCCTCATCGGTGAGTGCGGTGTAACCCGAGCGCTTGATCTTGGCAAGCACACGGTCCAGGTCGGTCTCACTGGGGCGCTGCGATGCATTGGCGTTGTTATTTCCAGCCGCCTTTCCGCGATATGCGCTACCTCCTATCGGGGCACCGGGGCCACGTTTTTCCTTGCGCGAGAACAGCGAAGCGACCTTGTCTATTACAGCGTTGAGAGGGGCAGTGATATCGTGGCCGCGACGCATCATCAATGCGTAAACAAGACCCACGATGGCACCGCCTATGTGTGCGATGTGTCCGCCGGCATTGAGCGAATCCACGCTGAAAAGGTCTATCATCACCGTTACCAGCGCCACCCACTTGAGCGAAATGTCGCCTATGAATAGCAAACCTATCTTATAATCAGGGTTATACACCGCCATAGCCACGACAATAGCGATTATCGATGCCGATGCACCGAGCATATAGGCCTGGGTAGAGAATACTGGCAGAGTACTATAGGCAAGCAGGTACAAGGCCGCTCCGCCCAGCGCTCCGAGTACATACAGACCGGCAAGTTGCTTCGACGTGAAGTACTCCATGAAAATGCGGCCTAACCAGTACAGCCACAACATGTTGAACAAGATGTGCAGCATGTCGTAGTGGGCAAATGCATAGGTAAGGATTGTCCATGGTTTGCGGAGAACTTCCCACGGGTTGCTCGACACCTCCACCCACTTGAGAATCCCCATAAGGGCGGGGTTAAACAGCACGGCACACAAGCCGATGAGCCGCAACACCACGAATACCGCGATGTTGATATAGATGATGCGCATGAGCATCGAGCCTGCGCTGTATTTCTGCTTGAGTTCGTTAATAATAGCCATTTCCGCGACCTCCTGCAGCGCCCTTGTAGCGCCAATACAACAATAAGATAAAACCGAAAAGCATACCGCCGAGGTGGGCAAAATGGGCGACACCGTTCATAGTGTGCGTGATGCCGAAGAAGAGTTCGATTGCACCATATCCCAGCACCATCCACTTTGCCTTGATGGGGAACGGGAAGGGAATGATGTAAAGGGGAAGATTGGGGAACAACATGCCGAATGCCAGCAAGATACCAAACACGGCACCACTTGCACCCACTGTGACATGCATGTTGAGGAACTGGTCGATGAGGCCGTTAATCTCGCCACTCGCCATCACCTGTTTCACTGCATCAAACGTCATGTGGCTCTGATTGGCAATCTCGGTAATGAACGAGCTTTCCCATGTAAAAGCCCACACAAGTTCCTGAACAAATGCTGCACCCAGACCGCAAGTGAGGTAATAAAACAGGAAGCGACGACCACCCAGCACAAGTTCAAGCGTGCGACCAAACATCCACAGCGAGAACATGTTGAAGAACAAGTGCATGAAATTAGTGTTGTCATGCATGAACATGTAGGTAAACAACTGAGCGGCATTAAAATCACTCGCTTTCCAGTAGTGCAGTCCCAGGTATTGCTCAAGGTCGATGATGCCCGCGTTGCCAAAGACAATCGTGGCCAGCCAGACTAGGCAGTTGATGATAAGTAAATTCTTGGTTACGGGGGGAATTGACGCCCCTATATTTTTTACATCCATGTCGTTTCAATTTTATTGAAATACAAAATTACGGAAAAAGTCTCATTTTCTATGTGAGATAGTCGAGAATCCTATTTTTTTATAGTTTTTTTTTATTTTTTTTAGAGATTGCTTTGCAATGAAAAACGAATTGTTTATATTTGCCATTGAAAAACCTTTATTGCTTTATTAACTAACAACTAAAATCTATTAAAATGAACAAAACAGAACTTGTAAACGCTATCGCTGCCGAGGCCAAAATCACTAAGGTCCAAGCAAAGGATGCTCTTGAGGCAGCAATCAAGACAGTGAGCGACGCTCTCGTGAAAGGTGACAAAGTAGCCCTTATCGGATTCGGTACTTTCGCTGTAAACGAAAAACCCGCCCGCACAGGACGCAATCCGCAAACGAAGGAAACCATCCAGATTCCCGCTAAGAAAGTAGTGAAATTCAAAGCAGGAACCGAACTGGCTGCAAAGGTTAAATAACCTGCCAAAACGGACACCACATTCACTCTCAATATAAGCCTTGACCGTGCTGGCCAAGGCTTTTTTGTGTGCCCGCACGTACATATATATGCGATTTCGCGGGTTTTAGTTGGTCATTTGGGATATTTTTTGTAACTTTGCGCGATTATT
>DCGA01000067.1:16611-17728 GCA_002314465.1 bacterium UBA1790
GTACTGGGTGACGGACGTGAGATCACCCTCGAAACTGGCAAGCTTGCTAAGCAAGCCGATGGAGCTGTTGAACTGCGCTTTGGCAACACAATGATCCTGGCGACAGTAGTATCGGCCAAAGAGGCCGAAGAAGGTGCTGATTTCATGCCCCTTCAAGTTGAATACAAAGAGAAATTCTCTGCTTTCGGTCGTTTCCCCGGCGGCTTCACCAAGCGTGAAGGTCGTGCAAGCGACTACGAAATCCTGACCGCGCGTCTTGTAGACCGCGTTCTGCGTCCCCTTTTCCCCTCTAACTATCACGCAAACACCATCGTTCAGATCATCATGTTCTCAAGCGACGGTGTAGACTGCCCCGATGCTCTCGCAGGTCTTGCAGCATCTGCAGCTATTGCAGTATCTGACATTCCCTTCGAGGAGCCCATCTCTGAGGTGCGCGTAGCACGCGTTGATGGTCAATTCGTTATCGACCCCACTTTCGAGCAAATCGAAAAAGCTGACATGGAATTAATGGTAGGTGCAACTTACGATAATATTATGATGGTCGAGGGCGAGATGTCAGAGGTAAGCGAGGACGATCTTATCGCTGCTCTCAAGGCTGCTCACGACGCTATCAAGCCCATGTGCGTTGCTCAGAAGGAGCTCGCTGCCGAGCTTGGCGTTGTTAAGCGCGAATACTGCCACGAGGTTGACGACGAGGCTATCAAGGAGCGCGTTCGCACCGAGTGCTATCCCAAGTGCTACGCTGTGGCACAGGCTGGTAGCGCCGACAAGCAGTGGCGCAACGAGTCTTTCCAGAAGGCTTACGACGAGTTCATGGAGACCATCCCCGAGGAAGAACGCGAGGAGAAGACTCCCATGATTTCAAGATATTTCCACGATGTACAGCGCGATGCAGTGCGCCGTTGCATCCTCGACGAGCAGGTACGTCTCGACGGCCGTAAGACCAACGAGATTCGCCCCATATCTTGCGAGCCCGATTATCTGCCCTACCCCCACGGTAGCGCGCTCTTCACTCGCGGTGAGACTCAGGCACTGGCAACAGTTACCCTGGGTACCAAGCTCGATGAGAAGCTCATCGACGACGTGCTCAAGCACGACAACGAGAAGTTCCTCCTCC
>DCGA01000093.1:0-16016 GCA_002314465.1 bacterium UBA1790
CGTGACCTCGGCCGGAATTCCTGCCGGTAGCGACCTCAGTGTTTCGCTTGCCAGCGATGCCACCGTTACCATTTGGGGTATCGACGGACGCCTGGTGGGAAGCACCCGTTGCAAGGCAGGTGATACTACTGTTCCTGCATCGGCTTTGTCCCGCGGCGTTTACGTGGTTAACGCACTTGGTACAAGTTACAAGATGACAATTAATTAACAACAATAACCATAAAAATTTTTAACAATGAAAAAAGCATTACTTTTTGCTGCTATCGCAGCTATGGCAATGACATCTCAGGCTAAGTCGGCTATGGACAGCAACCTCAAGATGTTATGGATGAACACCGATGTTACTACAAACGGTACTAATGCTCGTCAGGGTACTGCCATCAATGGCAAGTTCTACATCCAGAACCAGGCAACCTCTAAGATTGAGGTATGGGATATGACCGGTAAGGTGCAGGAATTTAATTCTGGTCCCGGTATGAATATCACTCGCGACGATGCCGGTCACATCATCGTTCGCACAGGTGCGTTCCCCAACGCCTTCTCTGGAACTGGTAACACAGGTATCTCTATTATGGACACCGACGGTATTACACTCAGCGCATTCGACATCCAGGGTATCGGTAGCGGTCGTGCCGACTTCTTCGGACACGTTGCCGGTGACGTGATGAGCGACGACGGCAGCTACCTGTACTTCGGTACTCAGTGGATGCCCCTCAACGAGGTACCCATCATCAATGGTAAGCAGGATGTTTTCAATACTTACCAGTACACTGTTACTTACAACTCGGCTATCAAGCCCGATGGTACTTATACAACAACCCACACAATCGGTACTTACTCGTTCATGAAGGACCAGCTTGTGCTCCTCAGTCCTCACTATCAGAAGACCAACACCGCTTACAACAACGGTAACTCAATCCAACTCCTCGAACTCGATGAGGACATGAACTGGACCGTAACCGGTTACTTCTCAACTTTCAACCACAATGGTTGCTCAGGCTTCGATGTATTTGAGGTAGAGGGTAACAAGTACATTGTTTACTCAACTGGTTCTAACAACTGCGACGGTTTCTCTGTTTCAAAACTGAAGATTCTTGACAGCCCCGCTAATACCGACGAGGATAAGAACTATCGCGTTTCAACCAAGTATGCCGAAACTAAGGAAGACGGTAATGTGATGTATTCTTGCAACAACTGCTACGCTAACCACCTCATCGTTGAGCCCGTTCCCGGTGAGCCTTCACACGTTTACATCTATCAGTATGTTCCCCAGCGCTATATCGCTATGTACGAACTCGACCTCAGCGCTTATTCACCCAAGCCCCAAAGCAAGCCCGGTGACGTAAACAACGACGATGTTGTCGATGTATCTGATATCAACATCCTTCTCAACATCATCCTGGGCAATGACTCTGCTGCCAACTACGACGGCCGTGCCGACGTAACTGGCGACGGTAGTGTAGACGTTAGCGACGTTAACGCTATCATCAACATCATGCTTGGCAACTAATTTGCACTACGCTTAACCAACTATATGGGCCGGACGCCTTAAGTCCGGTGTCCGGCCCTTTTTATTATTTAACTCACAATGAAAAGAATTACAGGATTCATACTACCGCTTCTCATCTCGGCATTATCGCTCAATGCTGCGCCGGTAATTACCGAGGCAAGCGTCAACAAGGTGGTAAAGAGCCTCACACTCGAGCAGAAAGCCCGTTTGCTGGTGGGATGGCATGGGAATAACACCCCCATGAGCCACATCACCGAGGGGGCTGCCGGATGGACCTATGCCATTGAGGAAAAAGGCATCCCGTCGATTAACCTTGCCGACGGACCTGTGGGTGTGCGCATCAATCCTGTAGTGTCGCGTGCTGTGACATCTTACGACGAGAACGGTCTTCCCGTCGTTACCCAAGGTGCTGCTGTGGCTGGCGCTCCCACGGCTTATTGCACTGCATTCCCCTCTACTACGGCACTTGCCGCAACATGGAACACCACACTTAGTCGCCTTCAGGGCGAGGCCATGGGACGCGAAGCGCGTTGCTATGGCGTTGATGTGATACTCTCGCCGGGTATCAACATCATGCGTAATCCGCTTTGTGGCCGCAACTTTGAGTATTACAGCGAGGATCCGCTGCTCACAGGCAAGATGGCTGCAAGTATCATCAACGGCATTCAAAGTCAGGGCATAGGCACGAGCCTTAAGCACTTTGTTGCCAATAACCAGCAGACTGGAAAGAAATACAACGACGCGCGCATGACGCAGCGTGCGCTTCGTGAGATTTATCTCAAGGGTTTTGAGATATGCGTCAAGGAGTCACACCCGTGGACGGTGATGGGCTCATACAACAAAATTGCAGGGCAGTTTACACAGACCAATCAAGAACTGCTCCTTACATTGCTTCGCGACGAATGGGGCTTTGACGGCATGTGTCTTACCGACTGGACCGTGCGCCGCCCTGTTGCCGACTTGCTCAACGCCCGCATGGCGCTCAGCATGCCCGGCGAGGAAGACATAGTGCAGCAAATCATGCAGTGCGTGAAAGACGGTAGCGTGAGTGAGGCTACGCTCAATGCTTGTGTTGCCGATGTACTCCGTGTGGTTGCACGCTCTATAACCGCACGCGGATGGAAACGCAGTGAACCCGACCTGAGAGGGCACGGTTTCCTCTCGCGCGACATTGCTGCCGAGGGTATGGTATTGCTCAAGAACGAGGATAACGTGCTTCCCGTCAAGGCGCGCCCCACGGTGGCTCTCTATGGCGCAAGCGCTTATAAGTCGATTGCGGGTGGCACGGGTTCGTCTAACGTGAACAAGCAATATGTGGTCAATGTGAACGAGGCACTCATCGGTGCCGGCCTGTCGCTTGACGACCGCATTGCCGATGTCTATGAGAGATATGTTGACTTCCAGTCACGGCTCATGGATGCACATCCCGACTGCCCCTCATGGCAGAAGATTTCTTATCACCGCACTGTTCTTCCCGAGATGGATATGAGAAAGTATCACTCGATGGTCGAAGATGAAGTGGCTCGCACCGATATGGCAGTAATCGTACTTGGCCGTGGCTCGGGCGAGACCAGTGACCGTCAGGAAAAGGACGACTTCAACATCTCCGATGCCGAGCGTTTCATGATAGAGCATGTGTGCGATGTTTACCACAAGGCGGGTAAGAAGGTTGTTGTAGTGCTCAATGTGTGTGGCATGATCGAGACTGCTTCATGGAAAAGCAAACCCGACGCAATCTTGCTCGCATGGTTGCCGGGACAGGAGTGCGGCGATGCTATCGCCGACGTGCTCACTGGCCGTCAGGAGCCTTCGGGCCGTCTGCCCATGACTCTTCCGTTAAGGTATAGCGACTTGCCCGCAAGCAAGAATTATCCTTATCTGGGACAGACCGAGGGTAAAAACTTTGATTATACCAACTATGAAGAAGATATATGGGTGGGATACCGTTATTTTACCTCTACAGCTAATGAGGTTTCCTATCCTTTCGGCTACGGTCTCAGTTATACATCGTTTAACTACAGTAATCTGTCGGTTGTTCGTTCGGGAAACACATGGAAGGCTACAGTTACTATAACCAATGTCGGTAACCGTGCCGGCAAGGAGGTAGTGCAGGGCTATGTCAAGGCTCCGTCGCAGTCTATGGTTAAACCTCTCGTGGAACTCAAGGCTTTTACCAAGACCGATATGCTCGCTCCCGGCCAGTCGCAACAGGTAACTCTCTCGTTTACCGACTACGACCTCGCCTCTTTCGACCAGGATAACTCTCAGTGGCTTACCGAGGCTGGTGTCTACAGTCTCATCCTGGGCAGCTCGTGCGATACCGAGGTTGCCAGGTCGTCATTCGTTGTTAAGAAAAAAAGCATACGCAAGGTTGCTAATATCCTTCCGCCGGTTTCTCCGGTTAATACTATAAAGATTAAATGATTATGAAGAATTTACTCAGATACGCGTTTGCAGCAACACTTGTTGCTCTGTCACTAACCACAGTGGCCCAGGGCAAAGGATACCTCAAGTATAGCGCTAATGCCCCAGTCGACATGGCGCTCATATATCAGGGTGGTACACATCGCCTTGACTGGACCAAGGAACAGTTCTATCCCCACCTCGTCCACACTTATGCCGACGGGCACAAGAGTTGGATGTTTGACTCGTTCCTTTTCCTGGAATTTGAAAGTTCACGCCCCGATGGCGCGGGATTCGGTCATCTCTATGGCTCACATCCTGCCACTAAAGAAGATTGGGAATGGTTGTTGGGACGTATCTTTGAGAAAGGCAAGTCACTTGATGCGCTCAATACAGCCATAGGCGAAATAAAGGCCGAGGGCAATCTCCCCGAGATGAAGCACCGCGTGGTCCTCACGCTGTGTGTTCCCATCAATAACCAGACCAACTGGGGCTCGCTTGATGGTGAGGAGCTGAGTTTCCGTAAGCAGACTCACAAGGAAAAGGCCATCAAGTGGTATATGGACGAACTCCTCTCGCGCTTCAATGCAGGTAACTATGAGAACCTCGAACTTGCCGGTTTCTACTGGCTTGAAGAGGAGTATGCCATTTCTTCTAAAACTGGTTGCGCCCTGTTGCCTTACCTCGAAAAGACCATCCACGAACTTGGTTACAAGTTCTTCTGGATTCCATGCTGGTATGGCCAGGAGGCTGCTACCAAATACAAGGAATATGGATTTGATTACGCCTACTTGCAGCCTAATCACTTTTTTAGCACCGATATCCCCGATAGCCGCATCAGTGATGCTACTACTGTAGCCTCATCTCACGAGATGGGCCTTGAGGTGGAGTTTGACGCTACATGCCCCTACGACTATCCAGCGTCTAACTACTCGCGCCTTAAGACTTATCTCGATACCTATGAGGAAGACGGCGTGTTTGACCAGGCTATGGTTGCCTATTACATGGGCACCCGTGGATTCCTCGACATGGTGGAATCTAAGAATATCAACGATATACAGATTATGGACCGCATGGCGTCATATATCGAGAAGCGCCACAACAGTGTAAGCGCGGTTGCCGATCTTGCAACCGACTCTCACGACACATTTGCAGTGGTTGGCAGCAGTGCCATCGTAATCAGTGACGATGCTCCCGATGCACAGGTATATGCTGCCAATGGTTCGCTCGTTGCAAGTGGAAGCGGTTCTCACTCGTGTGCCCCTGGTTTCTATATCGCAGTGAATAACGGCCGTGCCATTAAACTCTTTGTGCAATGAATAGATTCATGAAACTGTTCCTCACCATGCTTGCTTGTGCCGCAATGCTCACATCGGCAGCACAGGAGCGAAAGGTGTATTCGTTCCCGACCAACCAGATTCGTGACCTTGCCCTTATTTATCAGGGTGGGGCTAAGCGCATTGACTGGACCAAGGAGCAGTTTATGCCTTATGNNGATGTAACCCACACGTTTGCCGACGGGCATACCGACTGGCTGTTCGACGGCTTCCTGTTCCTCGATTTCAACGACGGGCGCGGCAACACATTTGTCCCGGTACTGGGTGCCGATAACGGGAAGAAAGAGGACTGGGCATGGTATCTCGACCGCCTGTTCGAACGCGGCAAGTCGCTTGATGCGCTTGATAATCTCATCAGCGAACTCAAAATAAAGATAGGCAATCCGGGCTTCAAGCACAAAGTGGTTCTCACACTGCTTACTCCCATTCCCAAGCATACCGGATGGGGCGAACTCAACGGCAAGGCTCTTGATTTCAACAACTACGAGGACCAGGCAGCAGCTGTGGCTTGGTACATCGACCAGATAGTGCCTCGCTTCAAGCAGCAGCACTACAAGAACCTCACTCTATCGGGACTCTACTGGGTTGACGAGGACATGTGCCACACCAAGGAACTGTGCAAGTATATTGCACCGCTTGTCCATCGCAAGAAACTTGAATTTGTATGGATTCCTTACTTCAAGGCTCGTGGAAGTGACCACTGGCAGGACTATGGTTTTGATATCGTTTATCACCAGCCCAACTATTTCTTTGATGCCGCTGTGCCCATGTCGCAGCTTACAGGTTCTTGCGACTATGCGTTGCAGCATGGTATGGCTATGGAATTTGAATGTGATGCCAAGGCTCTGTATGATAGCCCTAATTCGTTCCACTACCGCATGGAGGACTATATCAATGTCTTTGAGCGCTACACTGTATTCCGTAACTCGGCTATTGCCTACTACACCGGTAGCAAGGGATTTATTGATATGTTAAATAGCAAATCGCCGCAGGACCAGGCTATCATGGACCGGTTGGCAAAACTGATTGTGGACCGACGTAAAATCCATTCTTTGAAAAAATAATGAAACGCGTATATTTCATATTGCTGACAATGCTTGTGGGCTGCATGACGGCTCACGCCGCTAAGCCTATTAGCGTAGTTAAGCAGGGCGAACGCCTTGCCATACTCACTATGCACGATGGTTCACAGTATGAATATGTCTTTGAGCGTTGTATGGCTAATGAACTATACACGTTCCACACCGTTAAGGTGAACGGCGTCATTGTCAACGAGGCAACAAGCGACAACATAGGGCCGCTACTCGTGGAAAATGCCGGATGGACCGGTGGCAATCATCTTCTTGATAACGGCAACCGCTCGGCTCGCACTGTCGAGGTCGGTTTCATGGCCGACGGCAAGAAGATGGAAAAGGATAAGACCTACAACTGCAATCGTGTGGATATTGCAGTGAAAAACGTGCTTGCAGACCCTCGCAATGAGGATAACGTCTTGTGCACCGAGCAGGTTGCTTACGTTGTTATGGGTAATTCCATCGACGTGACACTTCAACTCTCATTTGAATGTAAGGAACCTTGCGTAATCGACCGCTACTACGGCATGCAGTCGATGATGGTAGGGGAGAAGGCTGTTTATACCCCTGGCGGTGCCTATAGCGATTTTACCCGCATTGACGATGTGAATAGGTTCAAGCAAGGCGATTATCCCTCATTCAACTGCTTCATTGAGCAGGGAGAGAAGTGTACACAGGCTTCCTATCTGGCTCCAGAAGACCTGGGCAGGCACACACTTGTTGCCGACGACGATGTGTCGTTCATAGGCAATTCAAGCGGCAAGTGCTACCACAAGATGATGGGAGGCACTACAGTGCAGAGTGGTGACACCTTTAAGTGGCATGGCGTGTATGTGTGGTATGTCAATGATTTCACGCTGCGTGGCAAATACGCGTTCAAGGGATTCTACAACGGCGAGCCGGTGATTTACGAGTGTGATACCAACGGTGCACGCCCCCTAATTACGAAAAATAAAAAATAACACATAGATATGATGAATAAGACTTTTCAACAACTATCCAGTCAGTATCGCGACGAGTTGATGAACTCGGTATTACCCTTCTGGCTTAACAACTCGCAAGACAAGGAAAACGGCGGTTACTTTACTTGCCTCACACGCGACGGTAAGGTGTTCGACACCGATAAGTTCGTGTGGATGCAGGGACGTGAAGTGTGGCTGTTCTCTATGCTTTACAACAAGGTAGAGAAACGCCAGGAATGGCTCGACTGTGCCATCCAGGGTGCCGAGTTCCTTCGCAAGTATGGCCACGATGGTGAACTCAACTGGTATTTCTCCCTTACAAGTGACGGCAAACCTCTGGTAGAACCATATAACATCTTCTCTTACACATTTGCCACGATGGCGTTCGGACAGCTTGCAATAGCAACAGGCAACAAGGAATATGAGCGCATAGCACTTGAAACCTACAAGAAAGTGCTTAGCAAGCAGGACAACCCCAAGGGAAAGTGGAATAAGGTGGTGGGCGGCACTCGTCCCCTCAAGAACTTTGCGCTGCCCATGATTCTGTGCAACCTCGCTCTTGAGATTGAGCCGCTGCTCGATGCCGACTTCATGGCACAGAGCATCGACCGTTGCATACATGAGGTTATGGACGTGTTCTTGCGTCCCGAACTGGGAGGCATTGTTGTGGAGAACGTGGGGCTTGACGGCGAACTTGTTGACTGCATGGACGGACGCCACATGAATCCCGGTCATGCAATTGAGGCGATGTGGTTTATCATGGATCTGGGTGTGCGCCTTAACCGCCCCGAACTTGTTCAGCGCGCCAAGGACACTGCAATCAAGATGGCCGAGTACGGCTGGGATGAGAAGTATGGCGGTATTTTCTATTTCATGGATCGTCTGGGATATCCCACACAGGAACTTGAATGGGACCAGAAATTGTGGTGGGTACACATCGAAACACTCATTGCCATGATTAAGGGTTATGAACTCACCGGCGACGAGCGTTGTCTGGAATGGTTCAACCGTGTTCACGATTATGTGTGGACTCATTTCAAGGACGCCGAGCATCCCGAGTGGTTCGGTTACCTCAACCGTCAGGGCGAGGTGCTGCTATCGCTCAAGGGCGGCAAGTGGAAGGGCTGCTTCCATGTTCCTCGTGGCTTGTATCAATGCTGGCAAGTGCTTGACCGCCTTGCAAAGAAATAACCCCAAGTGAAGGAGAAAGCCGTCTCTGTATGGCTTTATGGGGAGAGGGGAGCACCGTTATGGCGCTCCCCTCGCTATTTTTTTTCACAATGTAAATGCTTGTGTTACCTTAGCCTTGGGAAAACGGCTACAATGGGCCTGTGGTCGCTTGCCATGGGCTCTTCTAATACAGTGTACCCCTTGGCTTGTGCGCGACGAGCCACAGCGTTTTTGTACACGGCTATGTAGTCTATCTTGATGTTGGGTTTGTCGGCGGGGAATGTCGGGATAGTGCTGTCGCCCACAACCGTAAAGTGTTTGCCGAATTGCGCTATGAACTCCTCGGTTGGCTCGGCATTGAAATCTCCGGCAATGATAAAGGGCTTGTTACTCTGTTTGGCCGCCTCAATTATTATGGGCAACGACGCTATGCGGTCGGCCTCGGTAAGCGACAAGTGTGTGCATGCAACGATGTATCGCTTGAACTCCACAACCACAAGTGTGCGATTCTCCTCGCGTCCGGGCAGCGCGTATTGCTTTACGCTAATAGGCTTGTTGCGTGATAACAGGGCAATGCCGTATTTCCCGCCTTGGAAGTTAATGGCAGGGGCATAGGTGGCAACATATCCGCAAGCCTGGGCAATCGTGTCGCTCACCACGGCTCCGCCATAGCGCACAGTGGCACTGTCCACTTCCTGCAGCATTAATATGTCGGGCTTTTGGGCATTGATTACATCAATCACGCGGGTGTAATCCACGTTTTTGTCCATGCCCTTGCAATTGCGTATGTTGTAAGACATCACCTTTAGGCCTCCGGCCATAGCGGTGAGGCTGCATGCCATTGCCAGTATTAAGAGCCATTTTTTCATAGCGGTTTATTTTTTACGGTTGGTCCAGTAGTGCTCTATTTCTTCAAGAGACTTGCCCGCGGTTTCGGGGATATAGCGCCACATGATGAACAGGTAAGGCAGGCACATTACAGCAAACAGGAGGAATGTACCGCTTGCTGTGATTGTCTCGAGCAGCCACGGAGTGAGTTGTCCCACAAGGTATGTGCCTATCCACAGCGCAAATCCGGCAATAGACATCGCGAGGCCACGCACGCGGGTGGGGTACATCTCGCTGAGCAATACCCATACAACTGCACATATCGATACCGCTGTGAAGAATACATAGAGCAAGAATAACACCAGCATGACCACACTGGGGATACCCAACTTGGCGCCCATGGTGAAGTAGAATGCAATGAGGATGAGCGATACAATCATGCCGCTCACACCATAATAGATGAGTTTCTTGCGGCCCACCTTGTCGATGATGAACAGGGCAAGCACCGTTGTGAGCATGTTAACCATACCCACCAGCACCTGGTAGAACAGTGAGTCACCGCTCGACAGACCTGCGTCCTCAAATATCTTGGGACCGTAGTAAAGCACTGCGTTCACGCCCATGAACTGCCCCAGGATGGCAATGAGGGTTCCGCACACGAGTGCGGTGAAGATACCGGGCGAGAAGAGCAGTTTTACATCGCTCTTCACCTCGTTGCCCACGCTTTGCTTCACTTCCTCGACCTGCTGTTCCGAGTCGCTCTGCTCAACATATATCTTGTTGAATGTAGTTACTGCCTTGTCGGCCTTGCCGTTAACGATGAGCCAACGCGGACTCTCGGGCAGCATGAAAATCACCGCAAAGAAAAGCAGTGCGGGAATGGTTTCGAGTCCCAGCATGCCTCGGTACACCTGTGTAACCATGATTTCGTTCCACAATCCCTCGCCGACGGGTGCCGTGAGAGAGTAGTTAAGCACCATGTAGTTGGCAAGATATGCTGCCACAAAGCCTATGGTGATGGCAAGTTGATAGGTTGATACAAGTGTTCCCCTTATCTTGGTCACGGCAATCTCCGAGATATACATGGGGCATACAATCGATGCCACACCTATACCCACTCCGCCAATGATGCGGTAGGCTACCAGCGAAGTGAAATCACTGCAGAGGGCACAACCTATCGCTGATGCCGAGAACAGGATTGCCGACAGAATCATGGTGGGCTTGCGGCCCCATGTGTCGCTCATCTTTCCCGATGCGGCTACACCGAGTATTGAGCCGAGGAGGGCGCACCCCACATACCAGCCTTGTGACACTGCATCAAGGCCGTATATTTCACTCACTTGGCTGATTGTTCCTGAGATTACTGCGGTATCATATCCGAAGAGAAAACCGCCGCCTGCAGCCACCAGCGACAGGAATATTACATATCCGAGGTTAAAGTTCTTCATTGCTTGTTTGTGTTATTTGATTTCAAATGCAAATATAGTCATTTATATCCACATAATAAATTTTTTTATTAAGTAAATGACGATAAGTTAAGCCCGTTACAAATGTTTGACTAATTATTGAAAAATAAAGGTCTGCTAATTTTTGTTTTTCATGGTTTTTGTGTATTTTTGCATTAAAATTATAATTATGACCCATAGTATATTTGAGGACCTTAAAAGTGGAAGTAAATCGTCGTTGTTGCGCAAACGTATGATTTCGCACTTGATATTGAACGGGAATACTACCATTAACGATTTATCTAAGGTGGTGGATGTGAGTGTGCCCACAGCAACCAAATTGGTGGATGAACTTTGCGGACAGGGCATTCTTGATGTTTTCGGCAAGATGGAGACCAATGGTGGCCGCCATCCCTATCTTTATGGCCTCAACCCCGATGCTGCCTATTTTGTGGGTGTTGACATCAAAAACAGTGGCGTCAACATGGGACTCATCAATTTCAACGGTCAGATGATTGAAAGCGAGATGAACATGCCTTACACCTTTGAGAATTCCGAAGAGGGTCTCAAAAACCTGTGTGACGTGATTTCGCGCTTTATCAACGAATGCGACGTAAACAAGGAAAAGATATTTAATATCCATGTCAATGTATCGGGCCGCGTCAATCCCGATTCGGGATATAGTTACAGTTGGTTCAATCTGGGTGAGAGTCCTCTGGCAAGTACCATGCAGGAAATGCTGGGTTATAATGTAACGCTTGATAACGATACCCGCGCAATGACTTATGCCGAGTTTGTCAGTAGTCGTGAAAATAGCGACAACGTTTTGTTTGTCAACCTCAGTTGGGGTCTTGGTATGGGCATTATCATTGATGGCAATGTTTATTCGGGTCGCTCAGGATTCGCGGGGGAGTTTGGTCATACACCTGCGTTCGACAACGAGATAATGTGCCATTGCGGCAAGAAGGGCTGCCTCGAGACCGAGGCTTCGGGACGTGCGATGCATCGCATCCTGGGAGAGCGCATAAAGGCTGGCGAGAGCAGCATCTTGAGCGAGCAGTATCTTAAGAATCCCCAGTCGGTTACACTTGAGAATATGGTTGATGCCGTTAACGGCGACGATACCCTGTGCATCGACATTGTGGAGGAAATCGGTGCAAAACTCGGCAAGAGCATTGCAGGCCTTATCAATGTGCTCAACCCCGATACCGTTATCATTGGCGGTATCATGTCGGTTACCGGCGACTACTTGTTGCAGCCCATCAAGACATCGGTGCGCAAGCATTCGCTCAGTATCGTCAACAAAGATACTAAGATTGTACTTTCTACCCTTCAGGGCAAAGCCGGTATTGTGGGCGCATGTATGCTGGCACGCTATCGTGCCTTCGACTTCGTCAAGTAATTTTTATATTACTCGTCCATAATAACCTAGTCTGTTCTGAAAATAATGTTAACAATGTCATTTATGTCGGCAATGTCTACTTTTTCATCGTCATTAACGTCGGCACGGTTTCCGTATCTCATGTGATTTGAAAAGGAAAGCATTGAGTTAAGAATACAATTTATATCTAGAATATCGATATTATTATCGTTATTGACATCTCCAGCTTCGCTTCTTTTGCAAAGTTCTTTCATTTCTGGAAAGTCTTTTATTAATTGGTCGGCTAAAGCTTGTGCTCCTAGTGCTGAAGGGTGTAAATTATCTGAACTCAAAAATCCTTCGGTCCATTTAGCCCCTTTCTCCGTAGCATTAACAGCTGTTGCAAAATCAATATATTTGACATTGTTCTGTCTTATCCAATTGTTTTTTGCTACGTGGCATCTTGTTGGTGTGTTAGGAATTGTAGAAATGATAAGTTGTATTCCATTCTCATCACAATATTTTTTTAGGTTTGTGAGTTGGTACATCCATGATGATTGAACTGTTTCTTCATCAGGGTCTGGATTGTTCATTCCTAAGAACCACAGAATGTAAGAGGGATTAATAAATGGTTTCAAGCGTTCAATTTCAAAACTTGTATCCCACGCGGTTGCTCCGCTTAATGCATCAAAAAGGAAATTGAAATAACCGCTATTTCGTACATAATATGGCCATCGTGCTGAAGCAACACTCATGTAAGAATCACCAAGAATCAATACAGGTCTATTAAAATCTGCGCAATCGGCTGTAAGAGTCCCATTTGTGCCTGTGGTATTTACACTTTCAAAAAATGTAGTGCCATTATGGCCATAATACCAGTCAATAGGCCTATTAAGAGTTTGGTCTTTTGTCTTAATTTGAATTTTGGATTTAAATGACGATGCATCATTTCCCTTATAACTACCAATGAAAATATGTACACTAATTGTATCAATGATATTCAAATTATGTTTGATACTTGTGAACTCAGTTGTGTCTTTGTCTCGACTTACTCTTTTTATTGAGAGAATGCTATCATTTATTTCTAAATAGCATGCCGACAAGTAGTCCCCTTTCATATCTGGTTGACGTTGCCCAATGCGTATGCACTCAAAGTGATCTATCCTTGAATTAAAAGAGAAGTATAATTCTTTATGAATATTATATGGGAAGTTTTTCAATTCTAGACTCGTATGGTTTTGAATTGAATCTATTTGAATTAAGGAATTGTTGGTGCCGTTAATTGTTGATGATAGTGCTAATAAGTTGATAGCAACAGCGGATAGGATAAGGATTTTTTTTAGGGCCATAATATTTCATTTTTTCGTATAAGTACCTGTTTTGCAGATAAGCACAAATTCTAAAATCGGATATTCGGGCACAAAATACGTGAGCCTTGAATGTCGTTTCTTAGAGGCTCGGCAAAGCCCTACCACAAACGACATACAATGGCTCACGCCATAGTCTGTTCCTAGTTTCCTCTGGGCACTTATATAGCGTGAGCGCTATTGTCGATAGTCCTTGTGGTATGAAATTTTGCCGATTTCTAAGAAGGACAATACCTTTATAACGCGTCTTCGTTATCTGCAATGTAACATTGCAAAGTTATTATTTTTTTTAAAACAGAACAAATTATTTTTAGTAAAAATAGTGTGTAGTATGAAATTGGTTAATGAAAATGAAATTAATTTACGCTGGTGGGGGTGGTGTGGGTGCGAAAAGTTTTGTATATTTGCATTTTATTATGGATAATATGATGAATTGGGATAAACTCATTAGCGACAAACGACTGGGGTTGGAACACTACCACGATAACAAGGGTGGCGTTCGCAGTGACTTTGAACGCGACTACGACCGTCTGGTGTTCTCTTCTCCTTTCCGCCGCTTGCAAAATAAGACTCAGGTGTTCCCGCTTCCCGGTAGCATCTTCGTTCACAACCGTCTCACCCACAGCCTTGAGGTGTCGTGCGTGGGAAAATCGCTCGCCGGCGAGGTTGCGCTTCAACTGCGCGAACGCCATGCCGATGAGCCCTGGTGCGACAAACTGCGTGACCTGGGCGAAATCGTAGCGGCCGCTTGCCTTGCCCATGACCTGGGCAATCCGCCGTTCGGTCACTCGGGAGAAAAAACCATTGGCGCTTACTTCAGCGAGGGCAAGGGCCTGAAGCTGCGTGAGCATTTTACCGAACAGCAGTGGAACGACCTCATCCACTTTGAGGGCAATGCCAATAGTTTCCGCACACTGGTGCATCAGTTTAATGGCCGTCGCCCCGGTGGTTTTGCAATGACCTATTCTACGCTCGCTTCTATCGTGAAGTATCCCTACTCGTCGTCACAGGCCGGGACCAAGGGTAAATTCGGTTTCTTCACAACCGAGAAAGAACAGTTTGAACGCATTGCCAACGAACTGGGTATGATTAAACTGGGCGAGGAACGTTATTCTCGCCATCCGCTTGTCTATCTTGTCGAGGCTGCCGATGACATCTGTTACCAGATTATGGATATCGAGGACGGCCACAAACTCAAGATCATCAACACCGAGGAGACCATGAACCTGCTGCTTTCTTTCTTTGATGACGAGCGTCGCGACCACATGCATGAGGTACTCAAGCACGTTGCCGACCCCAACGAGAAGATTGCCTATTTGCGTTCGTCGGCTGTGGGCTTGCTTGTCCAGGAATGTGCTCGCACCTTTGTTGAGCGTGAACAGGAGATTCTTGAAGGCCGCTTCGAGGGCTCTCTCATCGACAATATCTCGCCCCGCGCGACACAGGGTTACAAGCGTTGCGGCCAGGTGGCATTTGAACGCTTGTACCGTGCAGGTTATGTGGTCGATGTGGACCTCGCCGGTAACCGCATCATCAACCTCCTTCTTGAGAAACTTATCGACGCGGTGATGCACCCCGAGCGCAACTATTCGCAGTTGCTGCTCAACAAGTTCCCGCAGCAATACGATGTTCATGCGGCATCGGTCTACGAGAAGGTGCAGGCTGTTCTCGACCATATAAGCGCTATGACCGACATCTATGCGCTTAATCTCTACCGCCAGCTCGACGGTATTTCTATCCCCACTGTATAACCATAAAACAAACTACCATAATGGAACAAATCGTTAAACACTTTACCGACAATGATGCATACACCTATAGTTGTATGTACTACATATTGCAGAAGTATCCTCGTGCCGAGGTTGAGTACACATTCTTCGACCGCAACCACACCAAGTATCCCAAGGGATTTGATGCGTTGCTGCAAGAGCAGGTAGACTATATGCCATCGGTAGTTATCACCGACGAGGAAGTCGACTTCATGATGAACAGGATGTACTTCCTGCCCATGTGGTTCTTCACCTACCTGCGCGGTTTCCGCTTCAATCCCGGCGAGGTCAACATCCATCAGGACGAGGAGGGTTACTTGAGCATCCTCATACGCGGCAAGTGGTACTCGACCATCATCTGGGAAATGGTGCTCTTGCAGTGCATCAGCCAACTCATGCACACCATTAACGGCGACATGGAAGGCTATAACGCCGTGGTAGAGGAAAACCGCACTCGTGCCAAGGCCGAGCGCGCCCTTAAGAACGGACTCATTATCAGCGATTTCGGCTCTCGCCGTCGCTTCTCGTTCGACCATCAGGATATGGTTGTTCGTGTTTTCAAGGAAGTGCATGAGCAAGGCGGCTACACCGACGAGAACGGTGAGTTCCACAAGTGGACCGGCTCATTCCCCGGCACAAGCAACGTCTATCTGGCAATGAAGCACAACCTTACCCCCATTGGTACCATGAGCCACCAGCTCATCGAGTTTGAGGAGAACGTGAGCGGCTTGTTTGAGTGCAATTTCAACGTTATGCGCAAGTTCAGCGACGTCTATGACGGCGACAACGGCA